>CAYULH010000105.1:0-19897 GCA_964445645.1 uncultured Aureispira sp.
AGAACCAGAACCAGAGCCAGAAGAGGAAGAAGAAGAACCAGAACCAGAGCCAGAACCAGAAGAGGAAGAACCAGAACCAGAACCAGAAGAGGAAGAACCAGAGCCAGAGTCAGATGAAGAATAAATGGCGAAACCAAAATATTAGCCTTTATTAAAAAAGTCACCAATTCTTATTGCAAGAATTGGTGACACTTTTTAATAGCAAACACAAAATATCCTATACTCCCATTAGATTTATTCCCTAAGCTCTCTACTAGAATCAACAACAGCTACTTTTTTGATTTTCATAACATTGTCATATACTGTTTTTAATTCAGTAATATCATTGGGTACTTGTTTAATACTATTATACGTTACCCCAATTTGATTTGTCAAATCACTGTAGAATGCTTTAGCATTTACGATTAGTGCCTCCTCTAGTGTTACATCACCTTGTTCTTTAAGGGTATCAATTTTTGATTTGAGTGTACTAATATCCTCTAACAATTGTTCTAAATCCATTTTTTGTGCATCCAACTTTTCTGCCAACTGCTGCAAATCCGTTTTTTTAATAGCTCCTAAACACACCCCAACTTGTTGTACAAAATCCCAAAAACCACTATAATCTTCCATCTGCTCCTCAATACTAGCTATCCATGCTTCAGCCTCTTGCTCCTCTCCTAATAAACCAGCCAATTCCTTGTGTTGTGTTTTCAAAGTCTGCTTTATTTCCTTATTCTTAGCCTCTACCGCTTCATTCAGTTCTTGGTAAGATTGATACATTTTCTTCAACAATAAAATCAACCCTATTAATGCCGTAAGAGCTTTTATAAGCCTCAATAGTGCATCCTGCATTTCTGTTAAGGCTTTCTTCTTTTCCTGTTTAGAAGAAGCTCTTTTATATTTCTCATAAGATTGCTTAAACTGCGCTGCTTGAGTTTTGATAGTCTCAAAGTGCTTCCCTACTTTGGGTAAATTTTTCAATTTTTTGAGGTCCCATAAAAAAATAGTACTCTCATCTTTCATAATGGCTTTAATCGTCTTGTAAATTCCTCGTATAACTTTCACACGCTCATAAAACGACAAAGGCTCTGGATCTTTTTCGATTTTCATCAAAGCAGTTTGTGGTGGCTCATATAGCATTAAGGCGTTTTCTCGCTCTTCCAATAAAGCCAGTGCGGTTTCTTGGTCAGGAATAACCATTAAACCAGACTCTTGCTCCTCAAAAGGAATCAGCCCCACTTCTTTTTCGGGCATTATCATTAGCTCACTTGGGTCAATTTTGTAGGGCTGCAAAGCCGTAACAGGCGTTTCATAAATGGCTAATGCCGTACTTCGCTTGGACAAGACCAAATCATCTCCCCGCAATTCAAACGGAAGCACAATAGACCAATCTAAGTCTAAAGTATCCAAGGCTATTATATCTTTTTTCAAAACAGCTTTCTCTTTTGCTATATTCCGTCTCATTTCCTCCAACATGCTTTCCAACTTAGGTATCTCTGTTTCTACCTGTTGATAAAAATTAGCCTGATCAATCCCATACTGCTGGGTAATATCAAACGTCTGCATATACTGTCTCAAATCCCTAATATCCATTTGCACACGTTTTTCTCTAAGCATTTCTTTCTCCAAGTCAATAACTTTGCGCTTTTGGCTATAATTTCTTGCACATTTATGCACATTATTTTTTTTGAGCATATTTGCTCCCTTTCTTAATGAAGGGCCAAATTTTCGCCCTGTGTTAAACGTTCTAAATAACATAACTATACCGTTTTTAATTTTTCATCAATTTGTTCCAATTCCTTCATCGTCTCTGCCAAGGTTATTACATCTCCCTCGTCCGCCGCTTGCTCCAATACCTTGTACAACGCTGTCGAGCGTGTCAACAAAGGCTTGACCTTGGGCCAACTCTGGCTGATGTCTTGTAGCAATTCAGTGGCAACACTCATCTCTTGTTCAAAAGAGGATTTTTGCTTCCCCTTTACAAATTGTTGCCAACGCGTATAGTAATTTTTTAGATTGTTGATGTTGGTTTCTATAACCCCCACATCTAATCCTTCCCCTTTTTCTAGATTGGTATAAAACTGTTGGATATTGCTTGCAAACTTGGTGTACAAACGCTCCTCCTCCGCCTGTTCCCCATCTTCATCACCTTGCCCTGCTTTGGCAGCTTGTCTTTTGTCAAAAAATGCCTGCCAATGCTGGTAAACTTTCTGCCCGTTTGCAAAACCCTTCTCTTTTGCTACTTCCTCTGTTTTCGGCACTACTTGCTCTTTCCAATCCGCACAAATATGCTTGAGCTTACGCAACACACTTTGATACTTGACTTGTAATTTTGCCTTTTCATCAGGTTGGGCAGCAGCCACCAATTTCTTGATCTTATTAGCCGTCAGATGATATTGTTGTATTGCTTGCGCCAACTGCTGTACTACCTGTGCAACAGGCGCATCATCCGATACCATATTTGGGGTTTGCTCCTCCTCTACCACCACCGTACTCAAATCTGCAACTACCTCTAAAAATACCTTCGGCTTAAATTTTTTAAGCACCTTCTTAATAGGTTTGAGCAATTTTTCATCTGTTAGTTTTCCTTTTTGAGGAGCGAGGTACACGTGTACAGCCTGTCCCACAGGCACCACTTTACAAGAGCCATAAGAGTAGCCCTTTAGGTCAATAGAACTGCCGTTCAATTCAGTTTTCCATTTGGTAATAGGCCCCACATAAAGCATGGGCTGGTTGGGTTTGTCCTCGTCTTTGACATTTTTCCAAGGCAAGTGCTGCCCATCAACCAACGAATAGCCCATAACTGCCGAAGAATCGGTTATTAAGTCGGGCCAAGAGGTTTTTAATAATTTTTCATAAGCACTGTAATCTAGCTTTTTTAAGCTATCCAGCTTTTTTAATTTGGCTTCCATAGTTGATATTTTTGATAGTCAAAACTACTTATATTGTAGTTAATGTGGTCTTCTACAAGTTAAATGAATAATAGTAGAATTCTTTATAGAAGCTTTGTTTTTATTGTTTTTATACAAAAAAAACACTTATCTCAATCCAAACATCAACCCTCCTCTTCCAAAAACCACAACCAATAATCTACATCTTGTTGCCAAGCTGTTTTTTGAATTTCAAACAGCAATTGCTCCCCCTCTTTGGGCAAAGGCTGCATTCCCAAACGTTCGGCCACCTTCTTACTAGCTATATTGGTTGCTAGGCAACGAATGCGTATGCTTTGCAAACGCTTGGTAGCAAAGGCCATAGAAATGAGATGGCGACAGGCTGTGGTGGCATAACCCTTGCCTGTATGCAGTGGATCGAGCCAATAAGCCAACTCTGCACTCTGCTGTTTAAATCGGCCACTGTGTACCGTAGCCAGCCCTACTATCTGCCCATCCTCTGTCCACAATTCATAAATATGAGAACCCAAATAAATATCCAGTACTGCATATTTTTTGACATAAGCCTTGGCCTCCTCTACAGTAGTAATTTCCTTCAAATGCGGCATCCAAGGCTCCAGATAAGGCCGATTTTTGTCCAAAATAGCCAACCACAAATGAGCGTGTGCTTCTTGGGCGCGTTGTAGGTAGAGCATGATTAAGCATTAAAATTATTCAATATAAAAATAGAAGCTACCTCTAAGCCTTACTTCATTAGTCTGTATACTATACAAACTAATTCAGATCGCTTTGCGAGTATAAAAAAAAAGTAAAAACCGAGGCAACGCCAAGCTCACGAGCGAAGCGAGCTAAACCGAACTTGTGAACCGAGGCTCTGCCGAGCGAACCGAGCCTGCGAGCTCACGAACAACGTGAGTAACAAAGCGAGCGAACCCACGAAGTATTACTAAGATAACTCCTATTTTAAGTACTCCCTTAATTAATCCATAACAATAGCTAGATCAAATTCATCATCATAGTCCTTTTCAATCCCTTCCACCTCATCAACCAAACGAATCTCTACTCGTCTCACATAGTTATCGAGTGCCAATAATAACTGCTCTAATTCTCTCAAACGATCGCCCTCATACTGTCCATTAGTATTTATTTCGCCCTGTGATTCTACTTCATCATCTATAACAGCATTTGGATAAGCTACTAGTTCGGCATTAATCTTACCAATAACATCATCCTTTATGAGCTTACGCACAAAAAAACGTCCTTTGGAAGCCTTCATACCCAAATCATCTAAAGCCATATAAAGCATTGGAGCTTTCAGCTGTCCATCTACGTCAAAATCCTCAGGGTTGAACTGAATATAAGCCTTGGTGATAGACTTCTGCCCTGTATTGGTACTACCAATGTAGGTAGGGAAAATATCCTTATGCAATTGCCCCAAAAAGGGCTTCACCTCTATCCATTCCTGAACCAGAATTTTATCTACTATTCCCTGAAAATAAACCAATTGTTCTTCTACTAGTTTTTTACCTTCTTCTACCCACTCCTCCATAGTGATTGATAATGCAATACAAGCACCTTGCAATTCAAAGATCATCTTTTCTTGGATTTTTAACAACTTGTCCAAAATTTCTTCTGCTTTTTGTAAATAAGCTGCTGCTGCTGCTTGCATTTCCATGGAGTGCTCCAACAATTCATGTTTCATCCACGAATCATCAAAAGGATCTGTTTCATCATAATTTATAGTAGCCCCCACTCCTGTATGTTGGTATTTGCTAAAATTAGCTTTCCAAACATCTGAATAGCTCTTTTTCTCTTTCTTGAGATCAACCAATAAATCTATAGTTTCTTGTTTATAAGTAGTTTTTTGCAGTGGGTGGGACCAAGTACCTCTGGGGGTATAAGCAAATATATTCATAATATAATTGTAGGCATTTTTAATCTCCATGCCCAAACTCTCTTTTCCCTTGCCCCAAAACAAAGGAACATCTGATCCACGTACAGGTTTTCCAAGCACTTCCTCCTCAGTAGGATCAATATTTTTTCTATGATTTTTGGCAATATTTTGCTTTATCATTTCGCCCAAACTTATGTCATTTCTCATGGTATTTATTATTTAAAGGTTACTAATTTTTTGTGCAATCTCTCCCATTTTAGTTCTCCATTGCTCTATATCCGATTGATTATTGGCAAGGATAGCCTCTTGCAACTCTATTGAAGCCTCGTGGTAACGTTCTACATCTGGTCTAAACTTGAGCCACTCCTGATCCAAGCTTTCCATTTGCGCTTCTACTGCCTCTAGTTCTGCTGTATACTGACCTTCTTTATCTGCAATGAATTCCTTCCAGTTTTGGACATGGGTGTGCAGGTTTTGTAATTCTGTTTCAATCACACTAGGATCTAACAATTTACTGTTCTCAATACCCACAAACAACTGCTCCAAATCTTCCAAGGTCTTGGTATACAAACGTTCTTCTGCCAATTTTAGCGCTTCTAGGTCTTGAGTTCTACCCTCTTTGGCTGCTTTCAATTTTTCAAAATAAGCACTCCATTTTTCATAAATTCTGACCCAAATTTCGGCTTCCTCACTTTGTACCAATGTTTGTTGATGGGGAGCAATATCCTCTTCCCAGTTGATGCACAAATTCTTGAGGCGATTGAGAATTTGCTTGTACTTGATTTTCAAACGTTGGCTCTTAGCTACAGCAGCCGTTTCTAGAGCTTCTCTAATTTTGAGGGTTAGTACATGGTATTTGTACAACTCCTTGCCTAGTTCATTGAATTCCGTCTCCAAGTCCGTATCTTCATCAAGGGCGATTTCCACGGCTGTAGTCTCTACCTCGTCCAAGTCGGCCACTACTTCCAAAAACACTTTGGGTCTGTGCTTTTTGAATCCCTTTTGGAGCAACTTCAGATGTCGAGTCTCTGTGGCCTTACCTTTTATTGGCTTCATGTAAACATGCATGTCTCTTCCAACCTGCACCACCTTACATTCTCCATAAGAATAATCTTCCAATTCCAAGTCTGCCCCTCTCAATTCTGTTTTCCAACGAGTCAGTTCCCCCAAATACAAAAATGGCTGCATTTCCTTTTCGTCAGCAGTGGCATCCTTCCAAGGCAACACCACTCCATCTACCAAGGCAAATTCTATGATCTCTCCTGTTGCAGCCATTTCCCTAAGGCTGTCTTTCAATAATTTTTCATACCTCTCATACTCTATTTTTTCCAAGCTTTCTAGCTCCTTTAATTTGTTTTCCATAATTGAATTATTTAGTTAGGTTGTTGTAGAAATGAACGCTGCGTTGCTTTTCTTTACAACCACCACTTTTTAATTCTTAGTATGGACAAATTTGCTTTTTGCTTGTTAAAAATTCACTAAACCCATGTATATACATTTATTTTTACACAAAAAATACACTGATTATCAACGTTATAAAAATCAAAAAATACTTTTTCAACAAAACACATTTTTTTCAACAAAAAAATAATTCTTGGAATAATTTGGTCAAAAAAGGGGCAAATAAACTAAAAAAATGTTTGTTCCTATTCCCTATAGTCACGATTTTTTCCACGTGCATCAATCCATTCCAACAAAGCATTCTTAACCGCTTCGTATTCCTCTAGGGTAACACCATTCTCTCTAAGATATTGAAAATCCTGCTCGATACCCGTCCAGAATTCTAGGCCATCCTCAAAAGCTTCCCAAGATTGTTGGTAATACTTCAATGCCCTATCGGTATCTTTTTGGACTAAGTAATAATGCCCCAAATTTCGAGAGGCAAAATCTACCAAGCCCAATTCTAAGGAGCGCTCCAAATACGGCAAAGCCTTTGCCACTGCCCCCGTCATTAGATACAAATAACCAATATTATTATGATAAACCTCGTGGTCTTTGTGAATCGTTAGACTTTGCAAATAGGTTTCTACCGCCAATTGAGGTTGCCCATTCTTATAATAAACCACCCCCAAATTATTGCGTGCATTTCTATTGGTAGGATTGAGTGCCAAACACTGCTGGTACGCCTCAATAGCTGCCTCATAATTGCCAATTCGATTATAAGTATTGCCCAAACGATACAAAACATAATCATCCTGTGCATTCAAGACCAAACTTTTGAGATAATATTCTAGAGCAATATGTAAGGAACCCTTACTGCTATAAACATTACCAATAAGTGTAGAAGCCGTAATATTTTGGGGGTCTAATTGCAATACTTTTTCATAATTGTTGAGTGCCTTGCCCCATCTTCTGAGTTGTTGGTAGGCTCTTCCCAACTCTATATAAGCATCCAAATCCTCTGGATTTTCTTGTTGATTGTCTGTAAGAATAGTAAGCACTTCTTCCTCATTGATTTCCAGTGCTTTGTCTAAGTGCTTTTTGGCAAATTTCCAGCTATCTTGTTGGCGATAAAGCCGTGCTAAATGGAGTAGCCACTTGGTATTTTTAGGGTCTAGCTCGTGGAGCTGTTCATAGATTTTGATACCTGCCCCCATATCTCCAAGCTTTTTATAAATCACCCCAATATTGGCCAATACCGTTTGGTTATTGGGCTTCAACGCTAACGCCTTCTCAAAATACTCAATTGCCAAAGCAAAATCCTCTCGTTTGCCATACAAGGTTCCCATATTGGTCAATATCTGATAATCATTGGGGTACAATTTATTGGCCAATTCAAAAGCCTCTATAGCCAATTCGGGTTGCTTGGTATCTTCATAAATAATTGCCAAATACACTAGAGCATCCTTATCCATAGGATCTATATCCAGCACTTGGTTTTTGAACACATCCAATGCCTTTGTAAATTGATTCTTTTTGTAATAAATACTGCCCAACAACTTGTAAGCATCAATAGAATCTGCATCAATTTCTACCGCCTTGAGCAAGATTTTTTCAGCGGCCTCCAACTCGCCCAAACGCTTATACACTCGACTCAATTCCAAGTAAATAGACACATTTTCTTCATCCAATGCCAAGGCTTTGAGCAAAATTTTTCCAGCCTCTCTATATTTGCCCTTTACATAAAAATCCTTGTACTCCTGTATGTACAAATCCACGGTTCCCCCAAAACGTTCGGCATTTTCTACATCGCCCGCCTGCTCATAAGCATAGGCCACATCACGGCGGGTCAATTCCCCTTTCTCTAGGCGATACTCGGCCTCTTGGGCATAATACTCCCAAGCATCCCGATCAATTTGCTCCTCCAATTGGATTTTTTTCTTCTCCCGCAAATCCTCCAAATACTGGGCAAGATGGGCAAATTTGGCCGCAAACGAGCTTCTGTGCAAACGCTGTTTTCTATTCTTAAACAAAATATTCTCCCCTGCTGAGTACTGCGGCATATCTTCCAATAAGACTTTTTCTAAGTAAAAATCTCTAAAAATATCCTTTCGGAAAGCTCGTGGCAATTCTGTTTCCCAATGCTCCATCAAGGGCTGAAAATGCTCTACAAACTCATCGGCCCAATACTCAAAATTGGGATTATTAACATTGATCCTAGACAATACCGGCAAGATGTACTTGGTTCTATATCCTTCCTCGTGCTGGGTGTAAGGATGATTGATAATCTGATCAATCAGATTTTTGCAGCCACGCATATTTTGGCTATTGGCAGCCATCACCACAATATTGGCATCGGGCAAGTGCAAGTTGCAAATGCCCGAATAATCATTGATACCCGTGCGGCTATCTATCAAAATATAATCATAGCCCAAGCCCTTGAGCTGCCCCTTGAGCCATTCAATATACACCTGCCCATCTAGTCGATTATAAAATTGATACCAATTAAAATTATTAACCCTTGGAATATAAGCCTCTTCATAACACCCTGCTGGAATCAAATCTACACAGCCTACTCCCTGATCTTTCCATCCCTTGGCTTGCAACAAATTGAGAATACTCCCCTTATCAAAAGAGGGATAATCCTTCTGGCTTACTTGTTCATTGGTCAGCATCAGAGCCATATACTGCTCCAGCAATTCCAAACTCCCATCAACAGTGACCGCCTCCTCTTTGAGACCAAAATAATAATGCAAACCCGGTGCTTCAAAATCCCAATCGAGTAGCAAAACCCTTTTGTTGCGCTTATGGCACAAGTAAGCCGCCACGTTGGCACACAGTTGCGAACGTCCCACTCCTCCCTTGTAGGAGTAAAAGGAAAAAATCATGCTTGGTATTTTCATAGGAAGTTCATGTTTAAATTACGAATAGGGCTGTCATCTTGGCTCTGGTTCTGAATGTTGCTGCTCAATTTATGGAACAAACGATGCAAATCTTGACAAAAAGTAGCATAATTACTACTGTCAAAAAAGCTCATCTCACAAGGCATCCTATTTGCTCGCAAGGCTTGGATAGTCGGAAAGTTACCCTGTGCTCGTTGAATACGTTGGCTAAAAGGCACCTTCGTCGCCTCACAAATAGGGGCTACAAAAGGAGCCTTTTGGCTATCAAATTTTAAGAAACCATGTACATTGTTCTTTTGCATGGCCATCCAATCCAAGACAGCCAACGCCTTGGAACTATCCAAATGATTATCCAAGGCAATATACTGGCTATTTTGACTTTTCCAATACACAATTTGAATGGGATAAGATTCTTGATAGGTCTTTAGCAAGGCATCAATCGTGATTGGTTCGCTATAAAAAGGATGCCAATCTGCTTCTTGATTGCCATAACGTTTGGCAGGAAGGTCAGCTTGCTCTTGGGTGCTATAGATCACTTGAACTTGCCCCAAGGTAGTGGTAAAGACATAACAATAAATAGTAGCCTGACTAGGATTCTGGCTGCTTTGCTCCTTTTTTGCTTCTGCCTCAATCAAGGCCGTGTAGGTATCTATTTGTCTTTGTGCCTTGGCCATCTCATTTTTGTAATCCCCCTCTGTAGCAATCCCTGCATTTTCATAGCCCTCTAATGCCCTTTCTAAACGTTTTTTTGCTTCTTCTAACCGAAGTTGGTATACTTCCTTCATGATGCTTTTTTCCCATTTAACAAACCTATATTTGTACGGATGATGTTGGTGTTTTGTTGCATTATTTTACTTATTTTCTAATAGGCGGCCTAATCTACCTTCAAAAATCCCAATGCACTCTTTTCGTGAAAGGCAATTTTCTTGCTGACTTGTTTAATCATATTTTTATAATCGCCCATTGTTGCCATCCCTGCATCTTCCAACTCTTCGAGCAATTCTTTGTGTTTGCCCATGTTAGAATCCAAGGCTTTGAGGTGCTGCATAAATTGTTCTACCTCTGCCCCCGAAAGGTCAAACGAGTCTCTAACCAAGATTTTGAAGTCTTCTGTGTGATTGACACTATTGGTAATGTGCTGACGAATGAGCGCAATATCTTCGTCACTAACTGTACCTTTTTCCATTTTTTCCACTACTTCTTTATCCAAAGAAGGAATCAAATTTTGAAGCCCATCAACTAGTGGATTGAGCATTGCTTCTCCTATTTTTTTTCCAAATTGCCCAGCAGCAGCTTTTAGTGTAATATCTATTAATAATTTTTCTATTGCCATGATATTGTTACAATTTTAATTGAGGTGTTTTAATAAAAAGTAGGTTGCATCTATTGATTTTCTAACAAAAAATAAGATTTAAGCCCTGAATATCAACAATAAACACTTAAACTTAATTCCATGTTTTCTTGATAATTTCAAAACCTATACCTCTAATTAGAAGTAAGATTGTTGTTCACAATACCTTCATCTTTTTCAAAAAAAAAGAATAGATGCGATAATTATGGCTGGTTTTAGTTTATATTTTCCTATTTTTATGAAATAGGTGACAATCTTCTTTATTTGATTACAAAAAAATAACACCAAGAAACATTTACCTAATAAAAACCCAGTCACATTTTTAGTTTAAAAAAGATTTTCATTACCTTAATGATATTCATCTTTATTAATCCATCTAGGTTTTACAACTCCCTTTTAAGTTATGCAATCAACAGTTTCCGAACGCCTACGCGAATACTTATTTATATCTAAGAAAAATGTTAAGCAACTAGCAGGAGAAATTAACGTATCCCAAGCATCTCTCAATAATGTTGTCAACGGCAAAAACCTTCCTAGCTCTAATTTACTAATTCGTTTAGCCACTACCAAAGGTATTAGCATCAATTGGGTATTATTAGGCGAAGGCAACATGATGCGCCATGCCGAGGAGGACACCCCCACCAAACAACACCTACCCTTAGATAAAGTAGAAACCTTTCTAACCCAGTTTAGAATTGCCGCCAACGAAAATAATGCTATCTGGAAACGTCTAATCGACGAAAAAGATGAGCACTTGGCCTCCAAAGATCGCCTGATCGAAAGCAAAGATACCATTATTGATCTCTTGCGCTCTGTAACTTCCTAAGTTTTGCTATAGTTGCTATAGTGGATAATCATCTTAGAGATGATAATCCACTATAGCATAGCAGAAAAACAAAAAGATAAAAGCCTTGCAACTGTTGTTGTGGGGCTTTGTTTGTATATTGTAGACAAATTAATACAATAGCTTATGGATACAGCAGCTCAACCAACAGAAGAACAACAATATATTGGTACTATAAAAGTAGAAGGCCTCTTTGGAAAATTCGACCACACCGTAGAACTCAAAGAAGGGGGCTTGACCATTTTGTATGGAGAGAATGGCGTTGGGAAAACTACTTTGTTTAAGTTGATTTATTATGGGTTGGAATATTGTCGTTATGGTGGAGACCCTATTGAAGAGTCATATCTTCGGATGATTCCTTTTGATAAGATAATCATACTCAATCAACATGGGAATGTTATGTACCATATTTGGAAAGAAGCGAACGAAAAACATAAATATTTACAAAATCTACTTTATTCAGAATACTATAAAGAAGGATACAAAAAAGTAGATGTAGAGATATTTCATTTATTAACAGATTTTTTCCCTCGTGAACTCAGTGAGTTCTACAGTAGATCAAGATCAAGGCATTTAATCATCAATAGAAAAACTAAGGGAAGGTTAAGTTATAAAGACTTTGCGAAAAAATATAAACATGTAGGAAATGATATTCTTTTTGAAGAAAACTTAAAAAATCATCCTATCCCTCATTTCATTCCGTCATCTAGAATACAAGATAATAGTGAAATAAATGTAACTAGCATAGCAAAATCATTTCTTAATATTGTCTCTGATGCTGAAAACGCATTTGAAACTAAAATAAGAGAACTCTCCTCTTCACAAAATAGAAGAATATTTGAAAATCAAGTATCTACTGATGTTGAGGACGCTAAACTTCAAGAAAAGCTCCAAGAGTTACAACTAAAAATACAACAACTACAACAAGTAGGATTACTATACCAACAAGAAACCCCTATAACTTCTATTTCGGATAAATTAACGAAAGTAGCTAAGGCTATTGTTGCCATTAATACCAATGATTATTTAGAAGCTTTAACTGCATTTGATGACTTATATCCTAAACTAGTTTTATTGTTAGACATCATCAACAACAGACGATTTAGCCATAAAAAAATCTACATTAACAAAATAGAAGGACTTACAGTACGAAATGATGAAGGCAAATTACTTTCTCTGGAAAACTTATCCTCTGGGGAGCAACATGAACTGGTCTTGATTTACAATTTACTTTTTAGACATAGCAAAAATAAACGAAAAAAATTATTCCTAATAGACGAACCCGAAATCTCCTTGCATTTGCTTTGGCAACAGGATTTTGTGAAGGATATGCAGGAAATCATCAAATTGACAGGCATTCAAATTATAACTGCCACCCATGCCCCCGGTATTATTAATGGCAATTGGGATTTGACGGTCAATCTCAAATATCCAGAACCTAAGGCACACAGTGCTAGTGAAGAAAAGGAGGAAGAAGATGCCTAAAGAGACGGATTTAAAAAAACTGGCTACAGGAGCTACCTTTTTGGCTGATAGCAGCAAATTTGTAGAAGATACCCAACAAATAGATATAGTCATACTTGTAGAAGCAAAGCCTGATGAGCGTTTGTACAGGCAGTTTTTTGAAAAAAATTGCTCTTTTCAGTCTTGCAATGGTAAAGAAAAGGTGCTTGAGACCTTAGAGAAAAAAAAACAACACCCCAACAGCCACACGATTGCTATTGTTGATGCAGATTTTGATAGAATTACCAACAAAAATCAAGGTTTAGCACCATTGTTCTTGACAGATTTTCATGATCGAGAAATTATGCTTTTAGAGGCCAAGGAAGTCTGGGAATCCATCTTGTCAGAATATGGCGATGCGGATAAAATCCAACAATTTGAGCAAAAAACACCTTGCAAAAAAGCTATTTTAGAAGCTGCTCGTACCATTGCTTATTATAGATTATTGAATGAGCAAGAGGCCAGTATTACACTGACCTTTAATAGTGGTACTCAAGACAAACCTTCTTACCTAAAGTATGAGAAGTTTGTAGATAAACAGACGCTTACTATTACAGAAAAAGAGTTAAGGAAGCAAATTGAAAATAAATCGAACAGTCAAGGACTATTTAAAAACAATCCTCAATATTTAGAGTTGATTGATGCCATTAAAGCTAAAAATTACCCGATACTAGAACTGTGTAATGGACATGATGTATTGAATATTCTTGTGTTGGCTCTTCATGGCACTTTGGGGCCAAGCAAAGAGAAGCAGGAGGAAAAAACAATTTCTAGAACTGCTGCTGTCGCCTATCGTCTAAGCGACTTCCAAACCACCCAATTATACCAAGACCTAAAAACACATTTTGAACAACAGAACTACTCTATGCCGCTCAAAACAGCTTAGTTATGTTCCAATCCATCTCCCCCAACCAACTCAACCAACTCCAAGACCTCTTAGGCCACGCCTACGTCCACACCCAGCTCGAAACCCGCCAGCAGTACGGCCAAGACCAAACCGAAGACCTACAATTTTTGCCCGCCGTAGTGGTGCAGCCAGCTAACACCCAAGAAATCAGTGCCTTGATGCGCTGGTGTTATCAAGAGGAAATTCCTGTGACACCACGAGGAGCAGGCACAGGTTTGGCTGGTGGCGCATTGCCCGTTTGTGGAGGCGTGGTGTTGTCCTTGGAGCGGCTCAATCGGGTGCTGCACTTGGACGAGGAGAGCTTGCAAGTGACGGTAGAGCCAAGCGTGATAACCCAAGAGCTACAGGAATTGGTGCAGGCCAAGGGCTTGTATTATCCGCCCGATCCTGCCAGCAGTGGCAGTTGTAGCATTGGGGGCAATGTAGCGACCAATGCAGGCGGCCCAAGGGCGGTCAAATATGGCGTGGTCAAGGATTATGTACTCAATTTGGAAGTGGTGTTGCCCACAGGCGAAATCATTTGGACAGGTGCCAATACCTTAAAAAATTCTACAGGTTATAATATGACGGCCTTGCTGGTAGGCAGTGAGGGTACCTTGGGTATTATTACCAAAATTGTCCTCAAATTGGTGCCTTATCCTAGTCACCAACTGCTGCTGTTGGCCTCTTTTGCGAGTGTGGAGGCCGCTTGCAAGGCAGTAGTAGCTATTTTTAAGGCTGGGATCACGCCTTCGGCCTTGGAGTTTATGGAGCGTAAAGCCCTGCAATTGTCGGCGGCTTATTTGGGGCAAAAAGCTCCTTCGGAGGCGGTGCAGGCTCAATTGCTCATTGAGGTGGATGGCAGCCAATTGGAGCATTTGTATTTGGATTGCGAGCAAATTGATGCCGTCTTGCAACCCTTGGGCTGTACAGAACTGCTGTTTGCAGAAGATACCGCCACCAAAAACAAGCTGTGGGCACTTCGGCGCAATCTCAATCCTGCGGTCAAAAAACATGCAGCCGCCGTCAAAAAAGCCGATACCGTAGTGCCTAGAGCCGCCTTGCCGGCCCTGCTTCAAGGCATTCACCAGATTGCAGCACATTATGGCCTTTCGGCCGTCAATTATGGCCATGCTGGGGATGGCAATGTGCATGTAACGCTAATGCGTGAACAGCAATCGGAAGAAGAGTGGACCGAAAAAATGCCGCCTGCTATAGCTGCGGTCTTTGAATTGGTGGCTCAATTGGGCGGCACTATCTCGGGCGAGCATGGCATTGGTTGGCTGCAACGCCCGTACTTGCCCTTGGTGTTCAGCCCCGTAGAATTGGGCTTGATGCAGCAAATCAAAAAGGTGTTTGACCCCAAGGGCTTGCTCAATCCTGCTAAGTTGTGGGAGGATGGTTTTGATAGTTGATAATCACCTTGGAGTTGATTATCGATTCTATCCGTTATTAAATAGAGTTTAAGACCTAAGAAATAGCATTTCAGGTCTATTTTTTGTATTTTTATTCAATAGTTTCTATTTAAACATTTTTGACTATGGCTAATATTGATGTTCAATTACAAACCTTAATCACCAAGTTACAACATTTGGATAACGAGAACTTACTACAAAGAGTGTCTGATTTTGTAGATGGAATCCTTGCTGCTTCCGATAAAGCAACAACAGATTGGTGGGAAGAACTGCCTAGTAGTGTTCAGCAAGATTATGAGGAGGGTATACAGCAAATGGAAGCAGGAGAGGAATCAAATGTAAGTGACTTTTTGAAAACTTATCGCCAGTAATGAAAAATAAAATTCAAGCTATTAGAATAGGAAAAAAGGCACAACAACAATTTGAATCCATCAGGCAAAATATAGAAAATTACAGTGGTACAAAGGCTGCTAATCAATTTGTAAATGATTTTGATAAAACAATAACTCAACTCAAAAAGACACCTGAAATGTTTGAAGAATCAAATATCAAAAAAGGTGCTCGGCGGGCTTTATTTGGCAAGTATGGTGCTTTTCTCTATCGTGTTTATACCAAGGTTATTAGAATTGTTGTGGTATTTGATACTAGAACAAATGTTAAAGATTAAACACTAAAAATCATCCCCCCTAACGCCCCTCAATTTCTTTCTTGGCACCAAAAATATCCTTCATATACCAAGACACATCCGACATATCGCCATTCATTATTTTAAAACAATCGTCATAATACGCTTCTACTTCTGCTCTTAATGCCGCCAATACGGCTTTATCTCTTGTAGCCACAGCTCTTCTCTTAAACGCCTCAAATTGGTAATCTTGGTGCAAGTAACTTCCATAACCTGAAGAGTCTTGCATATAAAATTGAGCGGCAGGATGCTCCAAAGGCGGCTGCACTGCTCTGAAAATATCAAAATCCAAGTCACTTTCTAACGCCACTACATCAAATTGTTGGTAGTACATTTTGCAACTTTCTTTGCAATAATTGTTTATGTCACTGTTGAAATGTTGCTGGTTATAATCCATTACCACTTTCAAATTTTCCTTCCAAACGGCCTGTTCTTGGGGCTTTTGGTCTAATACAGCCATGGCCAACGTCACAGGATGTCCTTTTATCTTATCATAAGTATCCAGTTTGCTGTTTACTTCCTCTAGGCTATGGCGGCCAAACAATCGCCCTATCTCAAAACCTTTGGCATCCAAAATTAGCATAGTTGGATAACCTTTGATATAATAAGAAAACAACTCCCTTCTATATGGGCTTTTTTCTTTGTCTATCTTAATGGCAACATAGGATTGGGCTAGTCGCTCCCCCAAAGCTGGATTAGTAAACACCTCGGCATCCATCCATTTGCAAGGCCCACACCAAGTCGTGTACACATCTACAAACACCTTTTTGCCTTCTTTATCGGCTTTGGCTAAGGCTTCTTTTACAGAAAGGGCTTCAAAATTGACTTGGCTGTAAGTTGTGGTAGCAGTCAGCACAAACAGGAGTATACTAGGTAACAGGTATATTGGTTTCATATTGCGTTGGTTTCTTTATAAGAATAAAGCATTTTGAAGGTAGTTTAGTATGTGTGGAGGTCTTTTTTATGGATTTGTAGAGATATTCTTAACCAAAATCTCTGTTAAGCAACCATTTACTAGGCTAGTCTTAGATTTTCCAAGTCGTTCTTTTCTAGGCTTGTTTAAATTTGCCTACCTTTGAGCTTTGAAAATAAAATGGACTTTCAAGCTAATACTTAAAGCATTTGAAGTAGAGCGGTTTATAACTTTTTACTCCAACAATTGCTTTTATACTATTCGCTAAATTATAGCACAATTTCAATGAACACTCTTTCAACTAGTTCGCCTACAACCTTTAAGCGCAAAGGCTCTGTTATATCGTTTTATAGTTTTTTATTTCTATTGGCATTGTCTTTAGGTTCTTGTCATTTGTTCCAAAAAACACCTCAAGGCCAGAACAATACAGGCTCTGATACCTTAGAGCCTATCACCACACGCAATACCAAAACAGATACCAGTTCTAACAATTACGTGCCTGTTACAGAAGTACCTGAATCTGTGGTAACAACTACGCCCGATACTGTTCGCTGGTGTGATACTATTCCCCAGCTTAATGCCGGAAGCCTTGTGATTTGTTTTGAAAAAACGGGCAATGGGGATATTAAGGCCGATACGGTGGCTGTACTCAATGATAATCCCAATGTCATTGTACAAGCTACAGAGTTTGATACAACTATTAACACCAAATTGGCTTATCGGGTAGTGGTTATGTTGCCCTTTATGAGCAAAAAATTTGTTCCAGCACCCGAACGGGAGATTCAGGGAGCTTCCATCAAGGCGATTGAATTTTATGAGGGGGTGATGATGGCTTTGGATTCCTTAAAAAGAGAAGGGGTAAGCCTGTTTGTAGATGTGTATGATACCGAACGGGATACTACCGTGGTAAAAGGATTACTAGAATTGCGTACCTTGCAAGAAGCAGATTTGATTTTGGGGCCGCTCACTTCTAGCAATTTGGCATTGGTAGCTGAATTTGCCAAGGCCAACCAAAAAGTGTTGGTTTCCCCGCTCAATTCTCGTCCAGATATTACCAGCAACAATCCTTACTACGTACAAATCAGCCCTTCTTTTGAAGTCCATAGCAAGTATATTATCAATCAATTGGATAAAATAAAACCCTTTAGACGTTATAGAAGTCAGGAACCCGAAATACCCAATTATGTAATTTTGGCCTTGGAAAGTGATTCTAACCATGTCGCTAGTTTGCAAGCAGATTATGCGATTTATAAGAACAATTTTGAAGCCCGTTTGCCCACTATTATTCGTAAAAAAGTGGACATTGATATTGAAAACATCAAACCAATGTTGCAAAAAGGACGCTTGAATGTGGTTATTATGCCTACTTACAAGAAAGAGTCGTTTGTTTATAATTCCTTGCGTGAATTGCAAAAATTAGTAGATAAAGTAGAACAACACAAGGGCTATGATATTGCTGTAATAGGTATGAATCATTGGCGTTATTACAGTAGAATCAATTTTGAGTATTATGAATATCTCAATTTGCATTTTACAAGCGATTATTTGGATGCTAATAATGCTTATTTAAGAGCATTTAAGCGCGATTATAAAGCTGTACATGGCATTGGTAGTCGTGAATTTGCCCTCAAGGGATTTGACATTATGCTTTTTTGTGGGCGTATGCTAGAACGTTATGGCACTTCTTTTCAGGCGCATTTGTGGAAAGCAAACAACAAGTATCGTCATACGAGTTTTGATATACAGCCTGTTTATGAACCTACTGGCGCATTAGACCAACCTGATGGCAGCCAAGCCGTGCCCATTATTAAATATTATCAAAACCAATACCTCAATGTAGTTCGTTTTAAGGACTATGAATTGATTCGTGCAGAGGACTAAGTAGATAAGTAGGCAATTATGACAAAGCAGTGGATTAGTGTAATAGGTTGTTTATTGGTTTGTTGGGCTTGTGGTGTCCCTGATACTGAAAAAGAACAAACCGCTACGGCTGTTCCAAGAGCACAAGACAGTGTAAGGGCTGCCAATTTCTTTCGGGAGGCAGCGAGCAGTAGTAAGCAGCAATTGGCCTTTTTGCCCCTACTGGATAGCAGTTATTATTATAATAAAGATAGTTTTGTGCTGGCCTTTCAACAACATTATCAACTGCCTGCTACTGCCACTTTGCTCGAAATACAACACAGTCGTTTGTATGGAGCTGTAGACACCATTTTTTGGTTGCGTTTTGGTAATTCTTTTATGGATAGTAGTTGCCAACAGCCTCTACAGGAACAGCATTTTATCTTGAATCATCAAGGCCAATTGTTGGAGCAAAAATTAGTACACAGTGGTCAGTTGTTGGACAATGCGATTGATTCTACGCCTATTTTTCTAACGGTAGAACACAATTGTGAGGGCGA
This sequence comes from uncultured Aureispira sp., assembly GCA_964445645.1. Classification (GTDB taxonomy): domain Bacteria; phylum Bacteroidota; class Bacteroidia; order Chitinophagales; family Saprospiraceae; genus Aureispira. Next base: position 19,047 of record CAYULH010000105.1, read on the forward strand.
GGGCTACCACCATGCTTATGTGGTTCAAGAGGGCAAATTGGTTGATATTTTGAATGTCTTTTTTGATAATATGCCTCTAACCTTTGATAACAAGGCCGATAGCAGTGTTTTTCAGGCAGGGGGCGCACTCCAAGCCCAACTCCAAGATGTGAACAAGGATGGACAGCCTGATTTGTTGCTAAAAGGGAAAAAATTACAATTGTACAGTCGCTCGGGCAAGCGTTTTAGTACACGTTACCCTTATCGGCGCGATCCCATCTGCTATTATTTCTTGTACGAACCAGCCAAGGAGTTGTTTATTTTTGAGCCTGATTTGAAGTAGAATCGAATCTATGTTTTTTCTTATTAAGAAAAACTTCAAACACATACAAAAAAAACAATTCTTATGTATCTTTAAGCTAATAAAACACCAGCTCCCCCTCCTTGTCCCCACAGCAAGCTTAGGAGCTTTTTTCCCAAACAAACCAAACCAAACACACCGTAATTCATGTACAAATTACTACAGGGGACACTATGCCTATTTCTAAGCATCTTTTTGACATGTACCACCACCAACGCCCAATTCCAACTCCACCCCGATTCCTCTTTTTACACCTTCCTTGATTCTTTTTATACCTACCACCAAGACGACAGCACCGAAGGCGGCATCTACAATCGAGTGCGCCGAGATGTCCTGACCTGGGGAACACGCCTAGCCCCCAACGGCAAGATGAGTACCGCCACTCAAGCCCTAATAAACTATGCCAGTGCTTACAAAAATATAAGTGGCACGGCCAATGTCACAGGAACCGTCTTGCCTTCCGCTTACAGCCCTAGTGTGGCTTGGCGAGAGCTAGGCCCACTCACCACTC
>CAYULH010000106.1:0-19764 GCA_964445645.1 uncultured Aureispira sp.
ATAATATAATAGGGATAGCCTATGATGTACAGTCACTTCCGAATGGTGCTAATGGAGCTTTGGCACAAAACCGCTCCAGAAGTGAAGAACTGGGGGATGATTTGGAGATTAATGCCTTAGCAACTTACCAGAATGCTTCTATAAGACGTTCATTGCTGGTAGGACATAATGGTGCACCAACAACCAATAATAGTGTTATTACCATAGATAACAACTTCTTCAGGAAAGGACGCAGAATAAATCGTATTTGGCGTTGTCAGGAAATAGAAGACTATAACGAGTATACCATTTCATTTAATAATATCACGTTACCTAGTGGATTTAGTGGCAATAATACAGTTTTATTAGTTTCTACTGATGAAACCTTTAGCAGTAATGTTACGGCTTATCCATTGCGTCCCGATGGTACGTATATACGAGCTACCAATGTTGATTTTCCGGCAGCGGTGTCTTATATGACCATTGCACTGATGGAAGCAGTGACATGGGTACATACTACAGCTCCTAATAACATCATTATTGCTGGTTCTGTAAATAACATGGCAGACCAAGTATTGGGTATCAATGATATGCAGGGAGCAAATACATCAAGTAATAATCCTCGCTTCGCTTCTACGCCCAACAATCCTTATATGAACTTTCATCCGTATATCACCTTCAATGATGTTGGTGACAACTGGATAGAACGCGATGAAGTAGTTGGGTATGGCAAAATAGAGAGTTCTACTTTTATGGTGGCTGCAAATGATGGTGTAGGGGGAAATAGTCAAGCCTTGTTTTCTTATGCAACAGAAAGTAGTCCTGGAGTCACTCGGGATAATGGTAGTACTTTAGTAATTAGTAACCCAAGTAATATCAATGTCAGAGTCAATGATGATGTTAGTAGTTTTAGTAGTAACTGGGATATGACCCCTAATAATAAAGCATCTATTATCTCTCATGTAAGAGGCAATAATACTGATGATTATGTTGCTCTTAATGGTAATACAGCAATAAATAATTACAGCAACAATGAGTTCATTTTCTCTAATGGCACCTTAATTATTGGGCAAAAACAGAATGTCATGGGCGACCCCAATAATTTTAACTCCATTGCACGCATGGAAGGCGATTTTGCAGAATTAATCACGTTTAATGAGCAATTAACGGACATAGAAACAAAGCAAGTACATTCTTACCTAGGCATTAAATATGGGGTGCAATTGGCGCATGATTATATTGCTGGAGACGGAGATACTATTTGGAATTATATTGCTAATACTACTGGGCCTCTGGGAGGCTACCATAGAACAGTTGGAGGAATTGGTAGAGATGATTTTATGGGATTGGATCAACGAAAGACACGCAGTAATAAACCAGATCCTGTTGTTACCATAGAACACCCCGGCCCATTCCCAGCAGATGATTCTTATTTGATGTGGGGTTCTGTGTTGTATAGTGTGGGAACTATTCTAGCCAATTATGATACTATTAGCACCGCAGGCGCACCTACAGGTTACGAAATCTCCGAACGCCATTGGAAAGTGTATAACCCCAGCAATCAAGTAGGCCCCGTGACCGTAACAATGGACATTCCTCCCTCTAGGGCGACCAACTTGGCAGGAGTGGAATTGCTGATAAGCACTGATCCTGATTTTAGTGTAGGATTTTCAACGTCTGTATCAGGAACAGTTAGTGCTGGGGTTATAGAATTCCAAAATGTAACCTTGCGTGACAACGAGTATTTTACGATTGGGTTTCTAATTAATACCAATACTAATTCTTTTACCAACAACGAACCCAATGCGCCCAATACCTTTGAGGCATGTCCGGGCGATAGCGTCACCTTCACCTATAGAGGGTTCGCCACCCACCCACAAGATGTGCGTTTTGCAAGCAATGATCCCAATAATCCGTTTGCCTATGGAATAAACATGTCATTGACTAATCTTCAGCCTGATACCAATGGCACGGTACAAGGTACACTTACCCTTGTTGTTCCCGCCAATGCAGCTACAGGATATATAAACTTTTTGAATGCTCCCATTACTGGCAATGTGATTTATACAAGCCGCAATCCCATTATTATACACAATCCCACAATAGCCTTTGTACCTGCCAACAATCCTATCTGTGCCGATCAAACAACAGAATTATTTGGCTTTCCCGACGGCGGTACTTTTTCTAGTAATATTCCGAGTTTGATTACTCCCTCAGGAGATTCCTTGTATGGCTTGGGGGCTGGTTGGTCGGCCAATCACGATGATTCTTTGGAGGTACTTATTAGCTACAGCTATTGGGCTCAATATACCAATGGTAACGCTTGTCCTAACCCCAAAATCATTACCGATACGCTCACGATTCGGGATAATCGACTAGATGCCATAACATTTGCTACTCTTACCCAACAAAACGCTGCCACAGGCAATAAAGTATTGTCCTTAGATACGAGCTTGAGTACGATGGTAATTTCAACCACCCCCGATATTTTTTGCCATACTACGGGTATTTGTCTTCCGCATACCTTTTCAGGAGCATTTGTAGATGCACAAAACAATTTTCTAAGCCCTCTAGCCGGTGGCCGCAATTTGGTAACATTGGAGTACAACAACCAAGGTTGTATAGGTAGTGCCAACAATTTTATTGATATTCAAGGGTTGCTGGTTATTAATAATCTGCCCGATACGATTTGTAGATCTAGCAGTGTTATTTTTGGGCGAGATTCCAATCTAGTTTTTTCTGATACTAGTTCTATAACCAATAATGTTACTAGACGAATAATTAACAGCCAACTAATCCGTACCTATACTAGTACTCCGAGCCACCAAAACGCTATTCTAAACAACAATACCAGCCCCGGTCAAGAAGATTTCATATTTCTTCCCAGTCTACTGCCCAATACGGTAAATAGCGTTGTTATCAACATGCAATACCAAAACCTAACCACCTTAACCGATACTTTGGGAACGGTGACTACCGCAGCAGCCGATACGTTTATTATCAAAGATACCATCTATATCATACGAGGAGTGACCAATTTGAGTATAGGCAACTTGCAAACAAGCTACTGTGCCAATGATTTGGGCGACACCCTCTTCCCCTCCCTTGGTTTTTTGGGCCCCAATAACAACAATCTCTACCTACTCAGCAATGGGCCTACTGGACTAGATACCACCACACTAGTCAATAACTTTCTAAATCCCAATGCGCTGTATACGGCTCTTGTTCCTTCAGGAGTGGGCAATCTAACCCTGACCTTGGCCTATGAAGCCTCTTATTTTGGTTGTCCCAATGAAATTCCAGTAGCCAACCGTCCCACTGTCACGATTACCGCCCCTCAATATCCTAGTTTTACGAGCCAGAGTCCCTACTGTCAGGGCGATCCACCAGACCTGCTACAGCGTTCGGGCCTAACATCTGGTGTTAGTGAAATATTTTCTGGCAGTCCAGCAATAAATCCCACTACAGGCTTATTTACACCACGATTGGCGGGTATTGGCAACAATCTTATTACCTATTCTAAGATAGATACCAATGGCTGTATTTATAGTTTTACCGATACTGTTATAGTCAATCAGGGGCCTGTTGTGGAGTTGAATTTGAACAACTCTACGACCCTAACTGATTTTTGTTACAGTGAAAATAATATAGCTGTAACCAGTAACATTACTTTTTTTCCCAACCCTATTGTTTCTACCACTTTCTTTGGTACAGCCACCACCACTACGGGCCCCAACAGCGCCCTTTTTGATCCGAGTCAAATTTATGCCAGTGGAGATACGACCACTACGGTTTGGGTGGAGCTGCGTGATGCCGTAGGCTGTTTGAGCAGCGATACGGCTTATATTAATATCATACCTCCTCCTGTGCTAGAAATTGATAGTGCGTTCAATTTTATTGCTGGCATTGCTGGCTCAGATACAACCACGCATAACTATTGTGCCAGTAGTGCTTCTTTTTTGGTGGAGGGCAAGCCTAGCCATACCACAGGGGCCAACTACCCTATCAATACCATTACTGGAAATGGTATTACTAGAATAGGCAATAATTTTAATTACAATCCTGCCTTAGTTCCCAGCAATGTGGAGATAGACACGGTCATATTTTTCTACACCGATGTACAAGGCTGTAGCAATACAGACACGGCTATTATCAAAATAGACTCTACGCCCAACGTAATCATTGGCGGACTGCCTTCTACTAATCTTTGTAATAACAACGATACCATACAGCTCGTAGGTACTCCCAACACGGGACAAGGCTTTTTTAGGGGATTTGGAATAGACTCCATCACAGGCATTTTTGTACCAGCATTGGCCAATTTGGGCTTGCAAAATTTGGTATACGAGTACACGTCTAGTTCAGGTTGTTTTAACAGCGACACGGTGCAAGTAAACATCACCACCAGACCCTTGCCCGAACCAAGAGGCTATAACACGGCTTATTGTATCAATGCCCCCAATGATACCTTGTTTAGTGCCAATGATACTACGGGTACGTATCAGTTTTTGGGTGATCTTATTATTCCGAATACCAACATCCTAACCACCAGTAACCTTCCTGACACCACTGTGGTACTTTATAGACACCTTTATTACCAATATACCAGTGTTACAGGCTGTACAATTTATGATACGATTCCCATTCAAATTAACCCTACTACAGAAATCTATTTCAATGATTTAGATTCTTCTTATTGTTCCAATGGCAATCCACAAAACTTTAGAGTTTCGCCCAATGGTGGTCACATTATTAGTGCAGATACAGCCTTTAATATTCTAGCTGCAGATGATCGGTATATTACACTCCGTCCCATGCAAACAGATACAGGATATACAAGTGTTAGTTATGTCTTTACCGATGGCAACGGCTGTTCTGATACCCTTACAGCACGCACTTATATCAAGCCTGTAACCCTTCCGAGTATTATAGGATTGGATTCTTTTTATTGCAAAACCAATGATACCATACCACTAACCGTCTCCATACCAGGTGGTTTCTTTAATGGCTCAGGAGTCGATTCTAACGCCAATGGAGATTGGTTTTTTATTCCTGCTAATGCTCAAAATGGTCTTAATAATATCCAATATGTACTTCCTGGTAGAGTGGCTATAGCAGGCCAACCACTCATTTGTAGAGCAGACACCACAACCGTTGTTCGTATACAAGCCCAGTTATCGCCCAATCTTATTAGCCCTGCTAGAAATGCTGCATTCTGTAGCAACGATAGTTTAGCTCCATTCCTATACGACCCCTTAGGCCCTTCTGTTGTACACAGCTTCCGCACCGATACCAGTACAGCAGCCAATGCTATTATCAATAACAACAATACCTACTTCTTTGCACCAGCCAATACCACCCAAGCTTCCAATTTGATTATTTACACCGTACAAGATGTAATTACAGGGTGTAGAGATAGCATTGAGCGTGTTTTGGTGGTCAATCGTTATAGTACACCTCGAATCAATGGCTTGGATTCTAGCTACTGCGAACGTGATACCGCCATACAAATCTATGGAGAACCAGTCGGTTCTATTGTCACTAGAGATGGAGCAGCCATGACTCCTGTATTGCCCTTATCCTCAGGTTTATTGCTTTTTGAAACCAATGGCTTGGGCTTGCCCAACAATCCACTTACTACCGCCATCAAAGATACGGTCAAATCTGTGTATGTCAATGGAGCTTGTTCGGATAGCGTCTTTCAAATTGTAGATATATACCCTGTATTCAATATCAATTTCACCCTAGATACAAGCATCAATGATAAAATTTTCTGTTTGGGAGGCGATACGGTGTACCTCAACCCCAGTAGAACAGGGGGTACATTTAGGGGCAATGGAGTCCGTACAGATACAGATTTCTTTATCCCCGATTTGGCCGAAGCTGGTATTCATCCTATTAGTTTTGAATATACCGATAGTGCTACGGGTTGTTATTCTAACTTTACAGATACCTTCTACGTGTATGGCGTACCCAATGTAGATTTCACCGTACAAGGAGGCTGCCAATTGGATACCATTGGATTTATTCCAAACAATGCCATCTTAGGTTTAGATAATTTATTTCAGAACAATTATATTGATTCTGTAACCAGTGTCATCTGGCATCTTGGCAATAACATACAAATAGCAGGCAGTGGACAACGGGACAGTATTGCGCCTATTTATTACCAATATACCAGTCCTGGCACCTACAATACCCAACTTATTGTAGCCAATCGCGAAGTTTGCATTGATACACATATCATACGATTGGTCATTTCCCCCCAAATCAGCAACTATCCTTATGAGATGGATTTTGAGAATGACAATGGCGCTTGGTTTGCCGAAAGCCGAGATTCTAGCCACCGCCTACTCTGGGAATGGGGCATTGATAGCACCTCGCTCGGTGGTCCCAATGACAGCCGCAATCACCTCTGGGCTACCCAAACCAATGCCGCTTACCAACCCAATGAAAATGCTTGGGTCTACAGCCCTTGTTTTGACCTCTCTAGCCTCGATCGTCCTATGATTAGCCTAGATTATTGGAGCGATGTACGTTCTGCAGATGGTGCCGTAATAGAGTATCAAGCGGCCGATGGCTCATGGTTGCCACTAGGCACCGTTAACAGAGGTATTAATTGGTACAATAGCACAACTGTCTATGCCCGTCCCGGCGATCAGGTATTGCCCGGTTCTAGCACCTCGCTCGGCTGGGTTGGAGAACAAGTGGACTGGAAAAACGGCCGTTATAAACTGGATGGCATTGCCCACAACAATGCGACCCGTTTTCGTATAGCCTTTGCTTCGCTCCCTAATCCTATCAATACTTTTTTGGACGGTTTTGCTTTTGATAATGTTATTATTAGAAATCGTAGCCGCAATGTGCTGTTAGAAACCATGGTACACAGCGATTACACCAATATGGAAAATATCAACAATGCCAATTATCAATTGATACACCACACTGATCTCAATAAGGATGTAACACTATTGCAATATCATATCGAGAGTACTAATGGACAAGGGAATGTGGGCAATATAGGCGATTACTTTTACTTGGATAATCCTTCCTTGGGTAGAACTCGATCGTATGAATATCGATCACCAGCCGGCCGTGCTTTTATTGATGGAATTGATTCGGCTTATATCACCAAGGATTTGTTAGCTACTGATTTTGAGCAGGATATGCTAGAAACGCCTAAATTCATGGTACGCATTGATACTTTTAGGCACCTCAATAGTAATTTCCAAATTGTAGCCAATATCACAGCCCTACAAGCCATGCCTACTGGAGACTACAGAATTTATACCGTCATCTCCGAAGATTCACTCAGTTATCCTAGCGGTGGCAATTATGACAGCCAAGTACATGCTGTTGCTAGAGAAAATGACGAGTATCATTTGAATATTAACCGAACTAGCAATCATTTATACAACAACCGCACTTGGGCGGCAGGCGAAACGCAACGGGTAGAATTCAACTGGGATCACGCTCCATATAGCTTTATCAATTACCAGCCCAACCGTTTCCATGCCGTCGTCTTTATCCAAAACATTAGCACCAAGGAAATCTTCCAAGTCGCTACCACCAGAGATGTAAGCGGCTATTGGGTGGGCATTGAGCCTATTGTGGCAGAAAAAGAATTGAATGAGATTCAGAATGTTAATTTATTCCCCAATCCTGCACACGATTATTTCAAGCTGCAATTTGACCAAGTGCTAGAGCGTGATTATAATTGGAAATTGGTCAATATGCAGGGCGTGGAGGTACAGCAAGGACAGATTCAAGCAGGCCATGACCAAGTACAGATAGATGGCTTGGATTATCCTTCGGGGGCTTATATTCTGCTCTTGTATAATAAAAATGTTTTTGTACAGCGAAAAGTTATTTTGGGTAGACCCTAGAACAACATTACTATATCAATATCGCAAAAGCACTCCTACTTGGTGGGGGTGCTTTTTTTGTGGGGGATTAGTTGATGACACTGCTGTAAAACATATTCAAAAGATTGAATACCCCTTTTCTAGAGCCTATTCTAAATGCTTCAGCCAATCTTGGAATATCAAAAGTATCTACGCTGCCCCGTCTGCGAATTTTGTTTTTCCACAAAATACCGAGTTCTAAACGAGAATTGGCAGCTGAAACCGATGAATTATCTAGCACATAACACCATTTTTTGTTGACCAACTTAGTAGATAGTCCCTTTATTTCTAAGATAGGTTTCTCAGCCAATACCTTGGCTATCTGTCCAATTGTTTTACAACTTTGTTCATTTAAACGAAAACGTTGCCAATACAAATTAAGATAATGGTTTAGGCGATTTATCGGCATCAGATCTAGCATCCCTCTTGTTTCGTCCAATGCCCACATCGTTTCCAGAACAATATCAATCAATTGTGCAAAAAACTGACTAGGCTTATCTTGATTCAAATCGTCTGGAGCAATATCACAAGTATAAAAATATTCATGCCACATCGCCCACACTACACTTTGATAATCACAACTTTCAATCAATTTGGCAAATGCAGTAACCTCCTGAGTAACCATTTCATTGCAACCATTTTTCCAAAAATACACACTCTTATAACAAAGCAATAAACGTACAGCCCTATGCAATTCCTTTTCATCATCCTTTAGTTCTTTTTTGAGTCTAAACCACAGTAAGTCTCCCAACTCCCATGTTCTTGCTTCTTCGTCAAAATTAAAATCTACTACGCTTGAATGAACAGAAAAATGGCTCTCCAATAATAATGTTGCAGCAATAGCAGGCAAATTTTGCCAAAAATAAAACTGAAAAGGCTTCTTAGCTGAATTCAACTCGCTAGACCAAGAACCCAACCAATCTTTATGGTCTTCCAATTGCTCTATAAAATTTTGCAATTGCGTCCAATGCTCTTGTTCAAATTGCTTTTTCTCGGCTGCAATCGTTTGTTGCTGCTTTTTGGTCAGAATTAATACTTCATGAAGTGGCTGTCCTATTTTTAGTACAGGTATATACGGCCGTTCTGCTTGCCTATCATACTGATACAATTGAATAATAGGTTGTACATTAGCACTTACTTTAGTTCCCAACAAAAAAGCCAAGCCTACAGGCACCGTTGTTACCAAATGAATAATTCCTATTTGGGGCAAATTATTCGCTATATGATTGAGTGTTACGGTAAATTCATCTGCTAATTGATGTACCAATTCGACAGTAGCAATATCTTGAGCAAATGGCTTCAAGTAAAGCTGAATTTCCTTGGCTATATTATCAATAGATAATTGACTTAAATCTACCCCGTATGAAGTTTCGACAGTAATCGTAATATCTTGGTTGGTCTTATTTATCTCTTTTGGAATTCCTGCACTATGTATTTGGTTTTTTACCTCTTCCACCAATTTGCCTGTCGGATTGTGTAAATACCATTCCTGCTCTCCTTTATGATTGAGTAAAAACACCTCAATACTAATCCATGTACCCAACAAACTGCCCAAATAAGTAGCCAAAGCTACGGGAGCTGCTCCAAAATAAACCACCTTATGCTTGGGATATTTCTTTAATAATGGTTTAAGTTTTTGCTCTACTACTTGCTGGTGATGCCTTGCTTCTGCCTCCCATTGCAATTCTTTTTGATGGTTATTGGCTATAATTTCCTTGGTAATAGAAGTAATTTCTACATGCTGAAAAGAGCTAACACCAGCATTAGTTTGCATAATAGCCTCCTCCGCCTCTTCTAAAGTAATCCTTTTTAAAATAGAATGTCGAATAATAATATATCCTTGGGTAGTCTGCATAATACTGAATTAAAAATGATTAGATAGGGAAATCTGAGCCAAGCTGCCCTCGCAATAACTGAATAGCATCGGGAGTATTTGGATCCTGATAAGCTTGTTTAACAGCCTTGCACAACTGCTTCATCTTCTTCAAGTACTTTTCTCTATGCTTGGATGATTGGTTAATATCTATGAACAAAGCATTTTTGGGGCGTATAGGCAATTTTACCGCCAAGCCATATTGGTTCTGTTTGCACTTTTCCAAAAATATATGCTTGACATTATTACAATAACCATAAACAGCCAAATCTACATGATAATGTACACGACCATTTTTCTTAAATTCTACCCGCACACAAGGCGTACGCATTTCTGGCTGCCCATGCGAGTAACGATTAATGGCATTCACTACCCACTGCTTCAACTCAGTCGGGTCTTTATAATCCCTAGTTTGCACATCAAAAACCAAGGCAATATCAATGTCAAAATCACGCTTCCCCAAGGGCTTGATACCTGTACCTAAATCATAACTGCCCTGATTGTATACTTTGATAGCAGGCTTTCCCTCCTCCTTGAGATAACGTTGTATTTCCTTAACCAATTGATTGCGACGCTTCTTGAGATATTGATTATTATCTTCTTGGCTAAACTTAATGGTATTGTAGAACTTGATAAAGTTGATTTGGCTGTTCATGGTCATAAGGTTTAGGCAGGAAAATCGTCCCCAAATTGAGATTTTAGGAGCTGGATGGCTGTATAATTATTATAAGAATTACTAGCTTGAACTAAGGCATCATACAGCGCTCTTATTTTGGTCTTGTATCGTTCCTTATGGTTATAACTAGCATTAATTTTTTCAAACAGATCATTATAAGGTTGAACTGGTAATTTTGTATTAAGACCACATTGATAAGAATTAACCACTTTTCCTAATAGTTGCTTTAGTGCCTCTAAATCATTTACTGTACTTCCCCAGCCCCCCAATACAGGCTGAAACCACTCATAAGCAATTGCAGTAAGCGCAATTCCCGTAGGAGCACCATCACCATTAGCACTAAAATTGACATCTTTCCATCTTTTTAGGTAACAAATAATTCGTTTGAATTGTGCCTTGGCCTCAGCATCAGAAAATTTGTTGTTAATTAAATCCTTCAATTTAAACGGCTTTGATACTTCCCATTTTTTGTAATGATCCTTAGAGCCTAAAAAGCCCTTTGCAATATGGAGTTGCTCTTCCCAAAAATTAAACTTCTTACCATACACTGCCAAATCTACATGATAATGATCTTCTCCCTCTTTTCGATACTGAACACGCACACAAGGGCGCTTCATTATTACCTTTCTACTGGCATAACTATTCATAGCATCCTGCACCCATTCCTTCACTTTGGTAGGTTCATAATCATTGACATTCAAATCAAATACTAAAGCAACATCAATATCAAAATCTCTATCTCCTATAGGCTTCACCCCTGTTCCCATAGCATAACTTCCTTGATTGTAAGCTTTTACACTAGGCAACCCTTGCTTCTTCAGCCACTTCTGCAACTCCTTGACCAACATATCTCGCTTTTTTGTCAACCAAACTTTGTTTTCTTCTCTGTCAAACTTAATTGCATCATGAAACTTTCTAAAATTGCTTTGCAAATCTAAACTCATTATTTTTAAAATTAAAGTTAATTATTTAAATCTATTAAAATACAAATACAACAACCAACCTTAATTAGTAAAAGTTCACATCAGGACATATTTTTAAAACTATTTTATTAATAAAATAATTAAAAACAAAATAAAATTAGCCATAAAAAAAGCCATCCTCAATGGACAGCTACACTAAAATACTTGTAATCAGACCCTAAGCCCGATCACAAGCCTCAAAAGCCGTAAAATTATCAATCAACAAATTGCCTCGATAATAATCCAGCACTGGCGTTTTGTAATAACACTCAATGATGATGTAATCGTAATTTTGGAGTGGCGCAAAAATAAATTCATAGGTTTTCCACTCATAATGATCAACAGCCGGAGAGACTGCCAGCAATTCATCACGGCTACAGGCATTTTTGCAGCCCCATATCCGTAAGCAAGTGGGTTTGTTGTAGCCCGCATAAGCAGGCGACCGCGCCAAATCTACTTTGACTTTGTAACAATTATTTTTTTTGAGGGGTTTGGAGAGTTGTTGGCCGGCGGCTTCCCAAGAGTTGTTCTCTCGGGTAATGAGGCCCATAAAACTCCTGCCGTGGGTCGGTTTTTGGTAGACCCCCCAAGGGCCGGGCAAAATATCGGGCGAGGAATCCAAGCCGCAGGCGTGCCACTGGTCTGGGGTAATAGCATCGTGCGGAATGCCTTCAAAAGAAGCATTGCGTAGGGTTAGTGGATCGGGTTGTGCTTGAGCTACAATTGCCCAAGCAATTAGGGGTAGAATTATTGTTAGGCGAAAAAAGGTCATACTGTACAGACTATTAAACTGCAATAAAAAGATCATAAGCTATGGCCAATGAACCTATCACAAAACAGTAGAGCGAAAAGTAGACCAATTGCCCACGCTTTACCAAATTAATCATCCAAGTACAAGCCACCAGCCCCACCAAGAACGCCGCCACAAAACCCAAGCCCATAGGCAATAAGGCCGCTGCATCCAAGGCAAATTTGGCATCCAAGGCATCTTTGGCCACCTTGGCTACAATCAGGGGCATAACCATCAAAAAAGAAAAACGGGCAGCACGCTCCTTGTCTATATTCAATAAAACACAAGTGGAAATAGTGGCGCCCGAACGAGAAATCCCCGGAGCCAATGCCACGGCCTGCGCCAATCCTACCAAGATAGCCTCCTTGATGCCCACTTTGCCTTCACTGGGCTTGGCTTTATCGGCCAAGAACAACAAAGCACCAGTGAGCAAAAGCATTAGGCCCACCAACAAGGCCGAACCTGTAAAAGCAGCATCAATTTCGTCTACAAACAAAATCCCAATAACCGCAGCGGGAACCATAGACACCACAATCTTGACCGCATACCAAAATTCCTCATTCAACTTGAACTGCAACAACCCCCTGAACAAATCGGCAATTTCTTTACGCAAAACCACCCAAGTACTCAATACCGTAGCCAAATGCAGCACCACATTAAAGGTAATCCCAAAGGGATCATTCTCGTCCTGCAATTCAATGCCCATCATGATTTTGGCCAATTCCAAATGACCACTGCTACTGACAGGTAAATACTCTGTCAAGCCCTGAATAATGCCCAAAATCAATGCCTCTAACCAGTCCATAGTTTGCGTTGTCTAAATTGAATTTGAAGTTGTTTAAATTACTGATTTGCTCCCAAATTGGCCACTTCCTCCTTGCCAGAAGATTTAAAAATAGCCAATACCACCACTGCCAAACCACCCAAAATCACCAATGGCGCAAGTGTAATTCTTCTGAAGCTATAAATTTGATCGGCATCCCACTGATCGGGCGCATTTTGTCCGCCCGACATCAAGAATAGTCCTATAATAACCAAGGCCAAGCCCACACCAATGATGATGTAGTTTTGCTTAGATAATAATAACTCTTGGGGAGCAGCACTCTCACGGCGACTTGCTTTTTTGTTATCTCCTTTTGCCATCTTGTTGATTTATTCTGTTTTAAAAAAGTTAGTTATTATAACTCTATCTATAAGGTATTTATTTATCTACAACCAAATTGCCCCGAGCGGCCAACCAAGGCAGCACAAAGCCCCCCAATAACAGCAAGCCCGAAATGAGGCTAGTCCAAAACTCTAATTGGTCGATTGCCAGATTTTGCCAATCCTGTTCTAACCAAAATCGAGTACCCCACAAAGCCAATATTGCCACCACCGCACTCATCAATCCCTTGCGCCAACTTTGACGCTGATAAGCCGCTTGCAGTTCCTTTAGGGCTGCTTTTTGTTGAACCAATGCCTCTCGAAGCGCCAATTTACTATTGTTTCTTAACAATACATACACCACTGCTACCAAAAGACACAACAATAGTATTAGAAAGCCCTCTGCTTGGCGAATGCTTTGCTGCCATGCCTGCAAGGGCAAATCATTGTAGGCCAGTTCTTGCACTACAGCTTCTTGCTCCCAAGGTGCTACCACCGTGTTTAATGCGCCCTCATAATCTCCTGACAATGCCCATACCAGCACATTGGGCAAGGGGTTTTGCCCTGCTATGAGCAAATCTGCTTTGGCAATCCCCGTCTCTTCTTCATCCCAATCCTTCAAGGCTTGTTCCTTATCAATGTACTGCACACTCCCCTGCTGCACGGCTGGATGCTCCTCCAAAGTTTTCTGAAAAGCAAAAACAGCCCCCTGCTTGGCCGTATCTTTCAATTCGACATAAAACGATACCGATTGTCGTGCCTGCACCAACCAATTTTGGGCATACACCCCCAATAAAGCTGCCATTCCCAAACCATACAACAACACAGCCAAACTCATCCAAACCACAGGTTGACGAAACTTGGCAAAACTAGAGGGGGAAGTAGTAGAAGCTGACATAAAATTGGGTAACACAAGACAAATCAATAAATGAGATTCGATTAGAACTGCCAAGATAGCAGATTTTGGCAAGCCCTGCAAACAGAGGACTTATTGTTAACGTTGTTTTAGAGTTTTAAAATAAAAAGAAAAGAAAATTCTCAAACAATAATCTCCTCCCTAAACCCAAGCCCTATTCTATTGTTGTAAATCCTGATGCCCTATTCTTAACTATCACCAATCACCAACATGTTTGTCAAGCATCCAAAATTTATTCTGCCCTCCTTTATTGTATTGAGCATCATTGGTGCCTTTCTAGCCGTCAATCGCCTACAATTTGAGTTTGATTTTGAACAATTCTTTCCACAAGGAGACGAAGATTTAGAATTTTTCTTGGAATTCAAGGAACAGTTTGAGCCTGACGATATTTACCTATTGGTGGCCCTGCCCAAAGAAGATGGGGTGTTTGACCAGCCCTACTTGCAACGGGTGCTTGATTTTTCGTTGGCTGCCCGACGCATGTCTATTGAGGCGGGTCCCAAAGCAGCAGGAACAAAGGTTTTGGACAGCCTTACAGGCGATTCTATAATGGTGGTCAACCCCGTAGTTTCGGCACAGTCCTTATTGCAGGTAGAATATCCTGTCAAAAATCCCTTTACAGGCTTCACCTCCATTCCTGCCCTGCACCTAGAAGATACCAGCCGCTACGCCCGCGATAAAGAACGCATTCTCAATGATGAGCGTTTGGTGAATAATCTCATCTCAGAAGATGCCAAAACCCTAGTGGTGGTGCTCAAAACCGTAGATGATTTGGGACAAACAGGAGCTACTGCCCTAATTGATAATGTGCGACGTTTGTTGGCCGAGCATGAATTTGAAGATTATCACCTATTGGGTAGAACCTATTTCCAAACCGAAATTGTACGCCTACAGATTCGTGAATTTATCCTAGCCACTATTATTTCCATTATTTTGGTTTTCCTGACCATGTTGGTGCTGTTTCGTAGAGTTTGGGGCATTGCTATTGCCTTGATTTCCATCTTGGTCGGTTTGTTAATTTTTATTGGAATATTGGGGGCTTGGGGCAGACCGTTGGACACCTTGGCCTTGCTATATCCCATTATTATGATAATTGTGGCAACCTCCGATGTCGTGCATGTTATGTCCAAGTACATTGATGAATTGCACAAGGGAAAACCACGTTTTGAGGCCATTCAAATTACCATTCGAGAAATTGGTCTGTCCATTTTTCTGACCTCTACTACTACGGCTATCGGCTTTTTGTCTTTGGTCACCAGTCGCCTTATTCCTATTCGTAGTTTTGGGGTCAATGCTGCGCTTGGGGTGATGATTGCCTATGGTTGTGTTTTGGTGTTTACGTCTACCTTTTTGGCTATTTTTCATAAGGACAAAATCATTCGCCCCGAAGAAAAGCCTAGTATTTTTATTGGTCTAATGCAATGGGTACAGCGCATTACCATTAGCCACAAGAAACCAATTCTAGTTGGTTTTGTGGTCTTGTTTGCGGTCTGTGGCTGGGGCATTAGCAAGGTTTCTACCAATACCCAATTGATAAAAATATTGCCCAAAGGCCAGCCTGTCACCCAAGATTTTCTGTTTTTTGAACAAAATTTTAGTGGTTTCCGACCTTTTGAGATTGCGGTTAATATTCAAGGGGATTACACAGCCAATGACTATGTGGTGCTAAAGGAAATGGACAAAATTGAGACCTTTTTTAAGCAATATCCTGCGGTCAAATCCATGAGTTCTATTACCAGCCTGTACAAATCCATTAATCAAGCCTACAACAGCAATCGACAAGAGGCGTATGTTTTTCCTAAGAATGAGAAAACCTTCAACAGCTATCGGAAATTTGCCAAACGCCTGAGCAAACGGGATGATTTTGGGGTGTTGGTGAGCCGAGATAAAAAACAAGCACGCATTTCGGCCAAGGTGCTGGATGTGGGGGCCAACAAAATTACAGCAATCCGAGAAGCAAGCGAGGCATGGATGGCCGAAAACATTGATCCCAACATCATTCAAACCCGTTTTACAGGCACAGGAATTATTATAGATAAAAACTCCGAGTACATACGAGATTCCTTGTTGCAAGGGCTATTCTTTGCCATTTTGCTCATTAGTATCATCATTGCTTTTATTTATAAGAATATGAGAATGCTCATTATTACGCTCATTCCCAATATTTTGCCCCTGATGATTGCAGCCGCTATTTTGGGCTTTTCGGGTACGCCGCTAGAGGGTGGCGTGGCGATTGTTTTTGCTATTATTTTTGGAATTGCCGTGGATGATACCATTCACTTGTTGAGCAAATTTAAGTTGTGCAAAGAACGGGGGATGGACACCGAGGAGGCCATTGGTGTTACCTTGGAGGAAACAGGCAAAGCCATTTGTCTCACGACCATCATTTTGTTTTTTGGCTTTCTCAGTCTTTTGGTTTCGGTCAATCCACCCGCCATTACCATTGGCACACTTATCAGCTCTACCCTGATTTCGGCCTTGGTTTGTGATTTGCTTATTATCCCTATTATGTTGCGTCAGTGGATGCAATAGGTGGTTTGTTTTTTTGAGTGAGTTGGTTATCATCTTAGAGATGATTATCAACTCACTCAGCACACGCATCCAAACGCTCCTTCGCCGCCAATTTCAGCTCCTCCTGAACCATATATTGAGCATCCAAAGTTATCATTTCGTCTATTGAAACCCCACGTTGGGTAGCCTTGGCAGCTATGGTAGCCATCCACGCTGCACTGTTCCGAATTTTTTGCTCCATTCTTTGTACATAAATATTATCAATGGTATTGTAATGGTTTCGGAGGTCACTCAATGCCCCCCAACCAAAATTGGGGATATTGCCCGTGGTCACTTCTATAAGAATAACATCTTGCTGGTCAAATGCTGCTCGATCATTCTCCTCTCGAACACGACCAAGCGGAAACATAGTTTTGTAATAATACCAATACTCAGGCTGGGTAAAACACGCCTTAGATAAATGTTCTCCAAAGCTATACGTCCCCCAAAAACTATCTCCAATGGCCAACAAACGAGGTCTAAAAGTTTGCTCCTTCAACTCAAAATGCGCCTTGTAATACGGCATGGCTACAGGAGGCAAGGGGCAAGCAATATTGAGCAATTCGCCCAAATCATTATCAGGCGCTCGAAGTTCTGTGCTCATCCACAAACTATCAATAACCAACTGGGCAACAGGACGATTGGTTTTGTCTCCAATATACTGCACCAAACTATCCACAAACAAAGCCATTCCATAAACACTCCAATGCGTGCCATAAGCTGGAAACAAAGGATATTGGCTGGTGGCTCTAGCCTCGCTAAACCAAGCTTCTACATCCAGTACATTCACTTGCTGGGCTTTTAGTTTCTGCCTCAACACCTTGTAATTGGTCACTACCTCTTCTATTTGTACGCCTTCCGGCAAATAATCGGGGTAATAACTGGCTTTGTTGGGGGCTAAAACCGTCACCAATAATTGTCCCCGCTCTGCCATTTTTTGCTGAACAAAAGCCAAATAATCGGCTGTTAATTGCAGTGCCGCATCGCCCACATAATCCTTACCCTCTATTGCATCAATATACAGTTGCTCAAAAATGTAACCCTCCTTTCCCAACACCAAACTGCTATTGGTAGCCATACCCAAACCACTGTACAAATACTGGTTGTGCCAACGCACCGCCCAAGTACCCCCACCAAACTGCTGCCGCAAATGTGCATCTATCGCTTCTTGATACTCCCCTGATAACCAACTTTCTATTGACCAATCTACTGCTTCCTTCTGTTCAAAAGCTCCAGCCAATGGAGCCTCCTCCCAAAATCCAAAAAAGCCCTGCATTAAGGGCAAGAATAAAATCACCACTATGCTTCCTGATAGGATGCCTAAATACCTGTTGTTGTTCATAGATGCTTTGTTTTCATAACAGAACAGCAAGATACCACTCTTTTTTTGTACTTTGCAAGGTAATAAAATCAATCATTAATTGTTTTGTGAGCATTGATATGGCAAGAATAAAAGTAAAATATGTAGGGCCTATTAAAGAGGGGTTGACAGGAGCGAATAAATTTATCGAATTCAAGGGTGTGACCTTGTTTATTGGCGATCAGGGTTCGGGCAAAAGCACCATCGCCAAATTGTATTCTACCTTATCTTGGTTAGAAAAAGCCCTCATGCGTGGCGATTTTTCTATAGCTCAATTTAATAGCCGCAATGGCTTCAAGAATAATCTTGCCTATCAAGGCATAGATAGTTATTTATCTGAAAAATCAGAAATAGAATACCAGGGCACGGCCTATCATATCCAATACAATGGCAAAACAAATCAGACAGAAGCCATATTGCAAAAAACAGCCACTTACC
Organism: uncultured Aureispira sp.; assembly: GCA_964445645.1. Taxonomy (GTDB): domain Bacteria; phylum Bacteroidota; class Bacteroidia; order Chitinophagales; family Saprospiraceae; genus Aureispira. The sequence goes on from CAYULH010000106.1 coordinate 18,592, forward strand.
ATTATCCAAAAATCATGTATGTGCCTGCCGAACGCAACTTTGTCAGTGCTATAGATAAGGCAGATACCATTAATTTGCTGCCTGCCCCACTCTTTACCTTTTTGGCAGAATACAGTGCTGCCAAAAGGAGCATCAAAACAGCAATTAAGCTTCCTGTTAGCGACATTAGGTTTCGTTACAATCCTAATTCTGATACCTCCTACATTGTTGGAGAAGATTACGAAATTGATTTGCTCCATGCTTCTAGTGGTTTTCAGTCTATGACTCCGCTGTATTTGGTTACTCGTTATTTGGCTGGTGAAATTGACAAAGAAGTGAGTCTTGCTACCAGCAGAATCAGCTTAAAGCAGAAAGCACAATTGGAAAAAATCATCGATCAAGCTCCTGTAGCATGGAAAAAAGCATGGGCGAACACCAAAGTTCAAGACCAACTGCAATACAATAGTTTTATTAATGTGGTAGAAGAGTTGGAGCAAAACCTCTATCCTAGCTCTCAAAAACAATTGCTTTTTTCCTTGATTGGCTACAAAAACAAACGTCCACAGGATCGCTTGGTGCTAACCACACACAGCCTTTATTTGTTGGGCTACTTGGGGCTTGCCATCAAAGGACATCAGCTACAACAATTGATAGCGCAATTACCTGAGGAGGAAGCTATTACCAAACAAAAACAACTCCAACAACTCCTTCCACTCGATGCCACTATTGCTGCGGATAAGCTTTCACTTTACCAGATGGGTACAGATGGAAGCATTAGCAATATTCAAAGCAAACGAGGGTTTCCATCAGAGGATAATGACCTGAATGAAGCAATGATGGAGGCCAATGATTTATTTACGGACTTATTAGAATTGCAGCAAAAAACACTACAAGATAATTCTTCCAAAGTAATTTTTTAACAAACAACTAGTACCCAACTCTACCATCCCATCTATGGCTGTTAAGTTCTGGCAAATGAAACCGAATGCTGTTGGAAAAAAACCCGAAGGGCAGGGCTGTTAAGTTCTGGAAAATGAAACCGAATGCTGCTAGAAAAAATCCCGAAGGGCAATATTACTAATTGATACACCGTATCAATTAGTAATATTGTGTAGTAATAATGCCTATAAAATACCTTTAAATCCCGAAGGGCAGGGCTGTTAAGTTCTGAAAAAAGCTAATTTGAATGCTGCT
>CAYULH010000107.1:0-6833 GCA_964445645.1 uncultured Aureispira sp.
TCTCTTTGAACCTATTATCCTAATTCTAAATATGGATTGGTATAAGCTATTAATTATCAAAAACATGGAAATGACAGCCAAAAAAATAGCCGAATCTAAGACTGTAATGACAGAAATGATTATGCCCAATGATACCAATCCTATTCATAATTTGATGGGGGGCAATCTGCTCAAATGGATGGATGTAGTGGCTGGGATTTGTGCTGGCAAGCATTGTGAGAGCTATGTGGTGACGGTTTCGGTTGATAATGTTTCCTTTGACCAGCCGATTCCCTTGGGCGATGTCATTACCCTAGAATGTGTGGTCACAAGGGCCTTCAATACTTCGGTCGAAGTATATGTTGAGGTTTTCTCTTCGGATATAAAAGGCAAAAATACCCGACGCTGCAATGATGCTTATTTTACCTTTGTGGCGGTGGATGACGAAACCAAACGCCCTGTGCCGGTGCCTCCTGTACTGGCCCTCACAGCCGAGGAAAAGAAACGTTATGAGGAGGCGTTGCAGCGCCGCCAGATACGGTTGTTGTTCTCTGGCCGCTTGGACCAAGCTGCTGCCTCAAAACTAAAATTGGAACTACTGGGGCAATAAGGAAAGGAATGTTTCTCTTCTGAATAAAGGTGTAGAAAAAAGTCCTGAAAGGTAGGGCTGTTAAGTTCTAAATTTAGATTATAGTTAACGCTAAGTTTGTGAATCCCGAAGGGCAATATTACTAATTGATACAGTGTATCAATTAGTAATATTGTTATAGCTTTGTTTGCAAAGCGTATTTTTGAACCCTGAAAGGGTGATATTATCGGCTTGTAGGGCTAATAATGACACCCTTTCAGGGTTGAATTCGTATTATTTATGTTATTACTATAATAATATCACCCTTTAGGGGTTTTTCCAACAGCATTCGGTTTCATTTTCCAGAACTTAACAGCCCTGCCCTTCGGTTTTTTTCCAGCAGCATTCGGATTCATTTTTTCAGAACCTAACAGCCCTGCCCGAAAGACTGTTATAATCAAGGAAAAGAAACCTTCCTTCCTTTCTTTCTGCAATAAACATATTATTTTTAAATAAATTAAAAACCAAACAAAAATGTCACGTGTTTAGGTTTTAAATTTCATTTTTACAACTATTTTTTCTAATAAAAACATTTTTTACCTTCTCAAATGGTTTTTTCTATAAAAAATAAAGAGATTCAGGCTTTAGTTTGCTAAATTGTAAAACAGTACAATAACGACCAAATTTGCATTTTTTATTACCAAAGTAGTCACGACCATGTTTTGCCTTCAAAACTTTCGACCAAAACCTATTTTCCTCTTCTTTTTTTTTCTTTTTTTCTACTCCCAATCTACCAAAGCTCAAACTAGACTAGATGATTCCTTGAGTTTGGTCAATTTTTACAACAGTTGTTGCAATACAGGGTGTAATCTCAATTGGCAATTTAACCAGCCTATGGATAATTGGCAAGGTATTACAATGCTCGGTAATAGAGTAGTAGAGGTCAATGCCAATGGTGCAGGACTCTCGGGCAATGTACCAGCACTTAACTTAGATGTGCTGGTCAATTTATTTTTAAGTAACAATCAATTATCAGGAGGACTTCCGAGTTTTGCTGGATTGTCTAACATAAGATATTTGCATTTGGATAATAATCAGTTTAATGGTGCCTTGCCTAATCCTACTGGTATACCTAATTTGGAAAGTTTGTACCTCAATAATAACCAACTAAGTGGTTTGCTACCAAACTTTAACAATGTTCCCAATTTGATATTTCTCCAACTGAACAACAATCAATTTACGGGGCCGATTCCTTCTTTCAACAATTGTCCAAGTTTGGAGATTATCTATTTGCAAAATAATCAATTGTCGGATAACATCCCTGCTTTTAGTAATTTGAATAGCCTTAGGTTGTTGTATGTTCATAACAATCTATTAGAAGATCCCATTCCTGATTTTCTTTCTGTATCTCCCTCATTTGCTACCTTACTTGCGGAGAATAATCTATTTACCTTCGAAGATATTGTTAGTACCTATAATGCCGCTAGTGGAAATTATGACTTTAGCTATGCGCCACAAGGTGACTTTGGTAATATTAGTACAGTTAGTGTTCCTGCGGGTTCTAGCTACACTATTGACTTAATTATAGATGATCTAGTAACAAGCAATGTCTATTATTGGTACAAAGATGGGGTATTGATTGATTCTACTTTTGGGGTCAATGAATATACCATTACTAACTTTCAATCATCTGATGCAGGGGTTTATACGGCTCAAATCCGAAATACGATTGCTACCAATTCGGGTAGTACTAGTCAAAACCTTATTCTTAATAGCCGCCCCATCACGCTTAATTTGGCATTTGCCAGCAACAACCCTACTATTCCCGGTTTGCCCACTCGGGTTTGTGCCAATCGTACCGATACGATTCTGTTTTACAGAGATCCTGCATTCCCATTTAGCAGCAATTTCGACCTTGCAGGTAGCATAGATAGCAATAATATTAGCACGCCTACTTCTACGCATCAAAATGCGATCATTACCATTAGTAATGCAACCAATAATGAAGTATTTGGGTTTATTCCTGCTCGTTTGCCTGCTGGCACCAATTCGGTGAGTATCAATATCAATTATACCACCACACAAAACACCAATCCTATTACCTTGCTAGGAGGTAGTAGTGCCAATGCCACGATACAAATAGATTCGGCTACGCCATTGGATATTGATGTTCCGTTTAATAATGTGCCTTATACGGGTACTCCTAGTGCGCCTCATTCTTACTGTAGAACAGATCCTGCATTTAGTATCATTCCACAGCCCAATCCTATTGGGCCGGGGGTGCAGACAAGTAGTATTACAGGTGCTGGTATTACACTTCCAAGTACAACCTATTCTTATGATCCTAGCCTTGTACCTGCTGGGGTTAATGTAGATACGATTATTTATTCTTACACCAATCAGTTGGGTTGTACGAGTATTGATACCACTTCTATTGGTCTAAATACTGCTGCATTGGCCATGATTACCAATGCTACTACTACCTATTGCTTTAGCAATACTTCATTGACCTTAACCGCAAGTCCAGCAGGAGGTACCTTTAGTGGGCCGGGGGTGAGTGGCAACCAGTTTAGTTTTCAGAGTGCGGGGCCGGGGGTGCATACTATTTCTTATACTTTGAATGGCTGCAGTAATACGGCTACCCAAAATTTTACGATTAATGCCCCACCTGTGCCACGTTTCACCCAGCCACAAGCACAGTATTTGACTACGGATGCACCTTTTCAGTTGTTTAGTCAGAATGATACTGTCAATGGCACTTATACTTTTTATGGCAATCCTATTATTGATGCCTTTGGATGGATTGATCCGAATACTACTCCCGGACCACAGACTATTTATTATTCTTATGATAGTTTGGGGTGTGTGGGGATGGATAGTGCCAGCTTTGTGATTGTGGTGCCTACGCCTACCAGCAATCCATTGGTATTTACCAATAATGATCCCAATGCGCCAGCCTTGACGGAGGCTTGTGTGGGTTCTAATGTTTCGTTTACGTATGATGATTTTGTGGCGCATCCTGCTTCAATTAGTTTGCCCGATAAGAATACAGGTAATCGGTTCTTGATTGGTGCGCCCAACTTGACCGTGAGCAACCAAGGTACAGGCACTAATTCGGGGGTAAGTGGCACTATTTCCTTTACTATTCCTAATAATGCTGCTTCGGGAAGGGTTATTTTCTTGGATAATAATGGTGTTGGCCTTGATACGACTATTTATACGCTAATTATTCACAATCCTACAGTGAGTTTTAGCACACAACCTGCGTTGCTCTGTGCCGATAATTCGGCTATTGCGTTGAATGGCTTTCCAGCAGGGGGTACTTTTGTGGGGCTTTCGAATACTGCTCCAGCCGTTAATGGCACTACCTTTGATGCTACCCGATTGGCTTGGCCCACGACTCATGTCGATTCGTTTGTAGCGGATATTCGTTATGCGTATACGCCTACTTATAGCGATAGTACGGTTTGTCTGCAAGCTATAGATACGGTGCAGCGTTTTACGGTTTATGACAATCGCTTGGACCAAGTGCAATTTGCGACCCTCAGCCAACAAGCTGCTGCGGCTGGCAACCAGCTCTTGTCTTTGGACAGTAGTTTGAGCAATATGGTGACGCTGACACGCCCCAATATACGTTGCAATTCTAATCCCAATGGCCCTATTGTACCTTGTTTTCCTCATCAATTTTCGGGAACGTTTGTTGACCCAAACAACAATTTCTTGAGTACGATAGCTCCGGGGCGCAGCTTGGTACAATTAGAATACAACAACAATGGCTGTATTGGTAGGGCTAGTGGTTTTGTAGATATTTTGGGAGCTTTGACTATCAATAATTTGCCCGATACCTTGTGCAATGGCCGCTCTGTCATCTTTGGTAGAGATACGAACTTGATTTATGTCGATACTGCTTTTGCGGTAGGGGTGGATACTAGACGGGTTATTCGGAATCAATTGTTGAGTACGACTACCCGCGATTCTAATCATGCCAGTGCCATCAATCCTATTGCTTCTGCTCCTGTTGGGCAAGAAGAATTTAGATTCACAGATAGAGGCTTTCCCAAGGTTATCATTGACATGCGGTACCAAAGCTTAACGACCTTGACCGATACCTTGGGTGTTATTGATACCATACTGATTGATACCTTTACCGTCACTGATAGTGTAAGTATTACAGGCATTAATACCACCACGCTTCGCATCAATAATTTGGATTCGACTTACTGTTCCAATGATTTTGGAGATACGTTATTTGCTTCTCTTGGATTTTTGGGCACGGCCAACAATACCATTTCATTGTTCTATAATAATACTACTATTTCTCTGCCCGATAATTTCTTTAGTCCCCGTGCTGTTTATGATAGTTTGGTGCCCTCGGGTGTTGGTGATTTAAGTCTGGAGGTTCGTTATACCGTCAATTACTATGGTTGTCCTCAGAACATGACCAATCGGCCAATCATCACGATTACAGCACCGCAATCGCCTAGTTTTACCAGTCAGACTCCCTATTGTCAAAGTGATCCGCCCGATAATTTACAACGAAATGGTCTGACATCAGGGGTGAGTGAATCTTTCTTTGGCAGTCCTGCTATTGACCCTTCTACGGGGGTCTTTAGTCCACGTTTGGCAGGTATTGGGAATAATATTATCACCTATGCTTTGATAGATACCCATGCTTGTGTTTATAGTTTTACAGATACTATTGTAGTAACACAAGGGCCTGTTATCAACCTAACACTCGATGGTAATTCATTGACTACTTATAACTTATGTTACAGCACCAACAATGTAGCTGTAGGCACCAATGTAACCTTCTTTCCCAACGCTTACACTACCAATAATATCAATATATTTGGAACGGCAGTGACTTCTACTAGCAATACCACTGCTACCTTTGATCCTAGTGCTGTTTATGCCAATGGAGATACATCTACAGTGGTTTGGGTAGAAATGGTGGATAATGCAGGCTGTATAAGTACTGATACTGCCTATGTCAATGTTGTTCCGCCTCCTACTATACATATTGATAGTGCGTTTAATTTTGTTGCTAGTGCTTATGGTGTAAATAATTTGGATACGAGCGAACATAGTTATTGCAGAAATGCAGCTAGTTTTTTGATTAACGAACAACCCAGTCATTTTACGGGTGCAGGCCATCCTACCAACTTCATTGACGGGAGTGGTGTGACTCGATCGGGCAATAACTATAATTATGACCCATCACGTGTACCAAATGGTGTGGAGGTAGATGTAGTTGTATATTATTATACCGATAACTTTGGTTGTACTAATACAGATACGGCTCTTATCAAAATAGATGATATTCCTACGGTTAGTATTAGTGGTTTATCGGCAGGTAGCACTTTTTGTAATAATAATGATACCATACAACTGATAGGTGCTCCTACTTCGACTAATGGCCAAGGGGTCTTTGGAGGGCCGGGGGTTGATCCTACTACGGGGATTTTTATTCCGAGATTGGCAGGCGCTCCAAGTAGCCCTACCCTCACCTATCAATACACCGCCAGTAGTGGTTGCTCCAATACAGCTAATGTACAGGTGAGCGTGATTAGTGCGCCTACGCCTTTGTATACTGGTTATAATAGTACTAGAGAATATTGTGCAGGGGAACCCAACGACACCTTGGTTAGTGGCAATGCTATTTCTGGTACGTATCAATTTTCGGGCGATTTGATGATTGCAGGTACGGATATTCTGACCGTAAGCAACCTACCTGATACCAATGTCATCCTGCTCCGAGATTTGTATTATACCTATACGGGTGCTAATGGTTGTACCATTAATGATACCATTACCTTTCAAATCAATCCTAAACCAGAGATTTATTTCAATGACTTAGATACTTCTTATTGTGCCAATGGTTCTAGGCAAAGTTTTAGAGTATCGCCCAATGGCGGTAGCCTTGTCAATACCGATACGGCTTTTAGTATTCTGACCGACAATAGATTTATTGTTCTAGATCCAACCCTAACCGATACGGGTTATACGAGTCTGACCTATACCTTTACGGCGCCCAATGGCTGTACAGATACCATTACCACATCCATTTACATTCAACCTGTGGCTATTCCTAGTATTACAGGCTTGGATTCCTTTTATTGCAAAACTTACGATACGGTTGCGCTTACAGCTTCCTTGCCTAATGGCTATTTTCTAGGCTCTGGTGTAGATTCTACTGCCAATGGCGACTGGTTTTTTATTCCTGCCAATGCCCAGAATGGCCCTAATAATATTCAATATATTATTCCGGGTATACCCGCAGGTCCCA
>CAYULH010000107.1:6885-19680 GCA_964445645.1 uncultured Aureispira sp.
TGTTCAACAATTGGCCACGCCACGCCTGATTAGCCCTACCAGAACATCCAAATTCTGTAGTACGGATCCTCCTCGTCAGTTTATTTACAATACCTCCAACCCTGCCCTAGTACATACCTTTAGAGCCGATACCAGCACCTCCGATAGTGTGGTTATCAATAATGGGGGAACGTACTTTTTCACGCCAGCCAATGCAAGTGTTGGTTCTAATATTGTTATTTATTCTGTTCAGGATACCACTACGGGCTGCAAGGACAGTACAATTAATGTTTTTGTGGTCGATAGATTTGTTGCTGCGGAGATTATTGGTTTGGATTCTAGTTATTGTGAGGAAAATGGAGTTGATACCATCTTTGGTATTCCTACCAACTCCATCATTACTAGAGATGGCAATCCTATACCGCCTGCCGATTCTATTTTTCCGAATCTACTGGCCTTTCAAAAAAATGGCTTAGGGCTTCCGAACAATCCACTTACCGTATCCATCAAAGATACCGTTATGTGTTACTATGTCAATGGTGGTTGTTCTGATACCCTCATTCAAATTGTGGATATTCACCCTGTATTTAACGTCAATTTCACCTTAGATTCTAGTATTGCCAATCGAGTGTTCTGTTTGGGTGGTGATACGGTCGATTTGATTCCGAGTAGGTCGGGTGGTGTGTTTAGTGGTAATGGCGTACGAACTGGGACCGACTTTTTTATACCTGATTTGGCGGAGGCTGGTATTCACCCCATTAGTTTTGAATATACCGATAGTGTTACGGGCTGTTATACCAACTTTATAGATACCTTCTATGTGTATGGTGTGCCTAATTTAGATTTTGCGGTACAAGGAGGTTGTCAATTTGATACCGTAGATTTTGTTCCCAACAATGCTCTGCTTGATTTGAATAATCTTTTCCAGAACAACTACATTGATTCGGTCACTAGTGTATGGTGGTATGTGAGTGATAGCGTGCAAATTGTAGGCAGTGGCCAGCGTGATAGTATTGCGCCTATTCGTTACCGTTATAATACCCCCGGAGCTTATTTAGCCAAACTTATTGTAGCCAATCGAGAATTCTGTATTGATACACAAATTGTACGCTTGGTTATTTCGCCCAAAATCAGCAGCTACCCTTACGAAATGGATTTTGAAAATGGCAATGGAGATTGGTTTGCCGAGAGCAGAGACTCTAGCCACCGCCTGCTCTGGGAATGGGGCATTGATAGCAATGCCCTAGTCGGTCATAGCGACAATAGCAATCATATTTGGGCAACGCAAACCAATGCTATTTATCAGCCCGATGAAGATGCTTGGGTCTATAGTCCATGTTTTGATTTATCTAGCTTGGAGCGTCCTATGATTAGCTTGGATTTTTGGAGCGATGTGCAGCCCTCGGATGGTGCGCTCTTGGAGTACCAAGGTGCTAATGGCCGATGGTTTCCATTGGGGGCGGTTAATAGAGGTATTGACTGGTACAACAGTGGTGCGGTGTATGCTCGCCCTGGTGATCAGGTATTGCCCGGTTCGGCCACTTCTATGGGCTGGATTGGCCAACAACAGACCGAGTGGAAAAATGGCCGTTGCAAATTGGATGGCATTGCCTACAACAATTCTACCCGTTTCCGTATTGCGTTTGCTTCCTTGCCCAATCCACTTAGTGATTCGTTGGATGGTTTTGCCTTTGATAATGTTATCATTAGAAATCGTACCCGCAATGTATTGCTAGAAACGATGGTACACAATGAGGCCATTGATATGGAGAACATCAATAATACAACTTATCAGTTGCTCTATGATCCTGAAGTCCGTAAGGATGTAACACTCTTGCAGTATCATATTGAGCGCGCCAACAATACTATTAATAATCCTACTGGAACTAAAGATTTCTTTTTCCGTCAGAATGATTCGTTGGGTATAGATAATATTGGCGGCAATCGATCCTTTGAGTACAACAACTCTCCTGCTGGACGGGCCTATATTGATGGTTCGGATTCTAGTTATATCATGCGAAACTTAACAGAGGTAGATTTTGAACAGGATATGCTAGAAACGCCTCAGTTTGGGATTCGTATTGATACCTTCCAACACATCAACAATAGGTTTGTTATCATCGCCCAAGTCACTGCCTTGGAGCAGCTTGATACAGCCGATTATAGGGTTTATACGGTGATCGCACAAGATTCCTTGACTTATCCTGCTGATACCGCTACTACGCCGTATTCCAGTCAGGTTCATGCTGTAGCACGCAAGAATAGTGACATTACTACCAGTGGGCTTTATCGCAATACCTTTGAACAACATCCTTGGTATCCCGGCCAGTCGGTTACGGTTATTTTTGATTGGGATTATGCCAATGAGGGACCAACGCTCCTGAATTACCAAGCCAATCATTTCCGTGCCGTGGTGTTTGTTCAGAATATCAATACAGGTGAGATTTACCAAGTTGTCACCTCAGATAATGCTAGTGGCTACTGGGTAGGTATTGAGCCTATACCAACTGTACAAGAGGAGTTGAATGAGCTGCAAAGCTTAACGCTCTTCCCCAACCCAGCACACGACTATTTTAAGCTACAATTTGACCAAGTGCTAGAGCATGATTATGAGTGGAAATTGGTGAATATGCAAGGCGTGGAAGTCCAACAGGGCCACCTGCAAGCAGGCCATGACCAAATGACCATTGATGGCCTGAATTATCCTGCTGGTGCCTATATTTTGCTCTTGTATAATAAGCATGTATTTGTACAGCGTCAAGTGATCTTGGGTAGGCCGTAATGTTTTTTTGTAGGGTTGTATGCCAATACAACCCTACTACAGAAAAAACGCCCTCCAACCCTTTCCTATTCCATTTTTTCCGATTCTAAAAGTAGTAACGACCATGCTTTTTCCATATAATATTTTCTTTAGAACCTTTGTACTTTTCTATTTTCTTTTCTTTTGTTGTAATAAGTCTAGTACAGCACAAACTCGACTGGCTGATTCGTTGGAATTGGTGGCTTTTTATAATTCGAATTGTGGGGGTTGTACCCTTGGTTGGAATTTTACACAACCTATGACTAGTTGGTCGGGGGTTTCTTTGAATTTGGGTAGAGTAACTTCTTTGAATCTGAATAACAGAAATTTATCAGGTACTATACCCAATTTTAACTTGAATGCCTTAGAGGAATTAAGTTTGCCTAATAATCAGTTTACAGGTTCTATTCCTAATTTTTCTAACTTGCCAAATCTACAAATATTGGAACTGTACAACAACCAGCTCAGTGGTACAATTCCTGATTTTTCTAACTTACCCAATGCCTTTAGAATTTATTTAGGTAATAACCAACTCATTGGGAGTATACCCAACTTTAGTAGTATACCGACCCTTGTATTTCTCCGTTTTGAGCAAAATCAACTCACGGGTAGTATTCCTGATTTCACTAACTTACCGCAGTTGAGGCAACTGCATTTACAGGACAACCAATTATCAGGCAACATCCCGAATTTTTCTAATATACCACAAGTAACTGAGTTATATTTAGAAAACAACCAATTAACAGGTTTTATTCCTAATTTCTCTAATTTACCCAGCCTACGATTTTTACGTTTACAAAACAACCAACTAACAGACATCATTCCTGATTTTGCTGGCTGCTCTAATTTAAGTTTAGTCTCTCTACAAGACAATCAATTCACCTTTGAGGACTTTATTACCAATCATTCGGGACTTATTAGTAAAGCAGGATCCAATTACCAATACGCTCCCCAAGACTCCATAGGCACCGCATCCATCAACTCTATAGCCCCCGGAACAAATTATACCATAGATTTGGTAGTGGATGATCTAGTTCCAAATAACATTTACTATTGGTTCAAGGATGGTATTTTGATTGATTCTACCTTTGGGGTGAATGAATACACCATTCTCAATTTTCAGGCAGCCAATGCAGGGGTTTATACGGCCAAAGTAGTGAATAGCGTTGTTACAAACCCTAACACCACCAATCAAGCCTTGGTACTTAATAGCCGCCCTGTACAGCTCAATTTGGCTAATTTTGGTGGCACGGCTACTATTCCCGGACTACCTACTACGGTTTGCGCCAATCGTACCGATACCATTCTTTTTTATAGAGATCCAGCCTTTTTGTACAGTCGAACAGCTACAGGCTCGGGTTTTATAGACAGCAATGAATTGGTCATGTCTTACAGCAATAATGCGCCTTTTATTACCATTAATAATGCCACCAATAATGAGGTTTATGGCTTTATTCCTTCTAGGCTTTCTCCGGGAGATACGGTGGTGGTAACAGCCGATTACACCTCTACAGAAACCGACAATAGCATTACTCCGCCACTTATTGGTATTGTGGGTTTTACTCGTGCTAGAGTCACTATTTATGTCGATTCGGCGCTTTCCAATGTTGTTATTTCTGTACCCAACAGTATTACCGATTTTTGCGCCAATGATTTTAGCAATACGCCACTATCGGGCACCCCAGCCACAGGCGGAACAGGTGCATTTAGTGGCCCCGGAACCAATGGCACCAGTCAGTTTAATCCTGCTGATGCAGGTGCAGGCACCCATGCTGTTGTTTATAAATTTACCAATAATAATGGTTGCTATGGCTCAGACAGCATCCTTCTTCAAGTTAGCGCGCCTCCTGTTGCGGATATAGATGCCAATTTTAATTTTATTCCAAGTCCATACAACAATGGCAATAGCACCTCGGAGCATACTTATTGTAGCTCTTCACTAACTTTTTCTATCAATGGTCAACCTAGCCACACTACAGGGTCTGCTCCAACCAATATCACAGGAGCAGGGGTTGTTCAATCGGGCAATAACTACAACTATAACCCTAGCTTGGTAATAGCAGAGGCAGATACGGTTGTTTATACTTATACAGACAATGTTGGCTGTACCGATACCGATACAGCTTTTATCAAGATAGATGCTGTCCCCAATGTAACCTTGGGCGGACTCCCCTCTCCTGCTTCTTTGTGTACCAACAATGCCCCTGTACAACTCACAGGTTCGCCTGTAGCAACTACTCCCAATATTGGACGCTTTAGAGGGCCGGGCGTAGATTCCATCACGGGTTTGTTTACACCTTCACTATTAACAGCAGGCACTTATAATCTAGTGTATGAATATACAGGGAATGCTGGTTGTTCTGCTAATGATACTATTCCGATAACGCTCTTCACCGCTCCATTACCTTTATTTACTCCGCCCAATGCTAGTTACTTATCCAATAGCCCCTTAGATACTTTGTTTAGCAGCAATGATACGATTAATGGGACTTATCAGTTTTATGGCAGCCCTGTTATCAACTCTTTTGGCCTGATTGACCCGAGTCTTGCCACCGGCCCACAGCGCATTTATTATTCTTATACCAATAGTAATGGTTGTACAGGAATAGACAGTGCTGACTTTACGATTATGCAGAATAACAACAATCCCAATAATCTTCCGCTAGTCTTCACCAACAACGACCCAGCAGCACCCAACTTAACCGAAGCCTGTGCAGGATCGAGTGTTTCCTTTGATTATAATAATTTTAGTGGACACCCTGCTAGTATAAGTTTTCCGAGCAAGCCAGTAGGTACACGCCTTACTATTACAGCAGCTGCATTGACCCTAACCAATCAAGGCACGGGCAGCAATTCGGGGGTTCGGGGGACGGTGTCCTTTATCATACCCAACAATGCGGCATCGGGAACGGTTATTTTCTTAGACGGCAATGGCAGTCCTATTGATACGACCGATTATTCACTGGTGATTCACAATCCCACCCTAGATTTTACCACCTTGCCCAGCTTGCTTTGTGCCAGCAATACCAGCATTAGCTTGCAGGGCAGCCCAGCAGGGGGTACTTTTACAGGGGTTGGCAATGCGGCCAATGCTGTATCGGGCAATACTTTTGATGCCACACAAATGCCTTGGCCCACTGCTCATAGAGACTCCTTGTCCGCTCGCATAGGGTATTCCTATACGCCCATGTATAGCGATAATATTACGCCCTGTGCTCAGGCCATTAGCATGACCAGAACCATGCCTGTGTACGACAATCGCCTCAATCGGGTGGAGTTTGCTACCCTGAGCCAGCAAGATGCGACTGCTGGCAATAAAGTGTTGTCCTTAGACACGAGTTTGAGCAATATGATAACACTTGTAACGCCCAATATTTTCTGCAATTCCAATCCTAATAGTCCTATTGTACCTTGTTTGCCTCATACTTTTTCGGGCACTTTTGTCGATCAGAACAACAACTTCTTGAGTACGATAGCTGGCGGGCGCAATTTGGTGCGCTTGGAGTACAACAACCAAGGTTGTATAGGCAGTGCCGATGGTTTTATTGATATACTAGGCAAATTGGTCATCCAAAATTTGCCCGATACCCTGTGTGCCTCCTCGGGCATTGTTACTTTTGGTAGAGATACCAACTTGGTTTATTTAGATACTACTTTTGCAGTGGGTACAGAAACTAGGCGTGTTATTAGAAATCAATTGTTAAACACCTACACAAGCGACCCCAATAACTCGGCAGCTATCAATCCAATCAATCCAATTATTGCAGGCCAAGAGCAATTTGATTTTAGCCCTATATTCAGCAAGGTGATTGTGAATATGCAATACCAAAACCTGACTACTGTAACCGATACTTTGGGAGTAGTGACTACCATTGTGGCCGATACTTTTGTGGTAACAGATAGTGTCATACTTACAGGAGCTAATCAGTCTATTTTGTTTATTAATAACCTAAGATCTGCTTATTGTGCCAATGAAATAGGCGATACGCTGTTTCCTTCGCTTGGGTTTGTAGGCTTGACTAGCAATGTGCTGTACGTGTACAGGAGCAGCACCAATGATACCATTTATTTGGACGATCATTATCTAAATCCAACTACGATTTACGATAGCTTGGGAACGGGAACAGACAATTTGGACTTAAGGGTAGGTTATGAAGTCGATTATTATGGCTGTGCTGATCGACTGCCCTTTGCCGACCAGCCATTGCTGACCATTACAGCACCACAAACGCCAAGCTTTAGCAGCCAGAGTCCTTATTGTAGAGATGATGCCCCCGATATGTTGCAACGTGCTGCCTTGGGGCCGGGTGTTAGTGAAGCATTTTCTGGTGGTGGTGTTGACCCTGCTACAGGTATTTTTAGTCCAAAATCAGCAGGGTTGGGTAACAATATTATTACCTATGTCTTAACAGATAGCAATGGATGCACCTATTTTTATACCAATGGTATTATGGTTAATGATGGTCCCGAAGTCAATTTGCTTCTAAATGGTTCTGACTTACTAGATGAATTCTGTTACAGTATAGATAGTGTTGGCTTAGATACCTCGCTGACAAGAAACCCCAATCCTATCACCTCTATGAATTTCTTTGGTGTGGGTCTTCGCTCACAGGGTACTGCTATTGTTTTTGACCCTAGTATTATTTATAATAATGGAGATACGACTACTACGGTATGGGTAGAAGTTACCGATAATGTGGGTTGTTTTAGTAGTGATACCGCTTATGTTACCGTCATTCCTCCACCTACTATTGATATTGATAGTGCCTTTAATTTTATATCGAGTGTTTATGGTGTCAATGGTTTGGATACGTCTGAGCACAGTTATTGCAAAAGTGTAGATACTTTTTTTATTGATGGGCAGCCTAGTTATTTAACAGGTAATGCTGGTAATACTATTACAGGAACAGGGGTTGTTTTGGTGGGCAATAACTATTATTACAATCCAGCTCTAATTCCAAATAGTGTAGAAGCAGATACAGTTTTGTTTACCTATACCGATATACAGGGCTGTAGCAATATAGATACAGCTATTATCAAACTAGATTCTATTCCTGTAGTAACACTCACAGGCTTGCCCTCTACACTACTCTGCAATAATAATGATACCATACCACTCATCGGAAGTCCTATAGATACCTTTAATAATCGAGGGACATTTATAGGCGCTGGTGTAGATTCTAGCTCGGGTATATTTGTGCCGGCTGTTGCAGGCATTGGCACGCATATTCTAATATACGATTATACAGCCGCCAGTGGTTGTTCCAATCGAGACAGTGTACAAGTTACCATTGTTAATAAGCCCACTTCGGAGCCTAGAGGCTATCAGCCCTCTTATTGTATCAATGCGGCCAATGATACCTTATTTAGTGCCAATGATACTTCGGGAACGTATCAATTTTCGGGTGATTTGATTATTGCTGGTACTGATATTCTAACAGTAAGCAATTTGCCCGACACCAACACCCTATTGCTTCGAGAGTTGTATTACACCTATACGAGTGCTACTGGATGTACGATTGATGATACAATTACCATACAGATTAACCCCAAACCTGAAATTTACTTCAATGATTTAGATACCGCTTATTGTTCCAATGGTAGCGTTCAGAATTTTAGAGTATCGCCCAATGGCGGTAGCCTTGTTAATAGAGATACGGCTTTTAGTATTCTGACCGATAATAGATTTATTGCTCTAGATCCAACCCTAGCCGATACAGGCTATACCAGTTTGACCTATGCGTTTACCGCTCCCAACACTTGTGCTGATACGGTTACTGTACCCATTTATATTCAGCCAGTTGTATTACCGAGCATTGCAGGTTTAGATTCTTCTTATTGCAAAACAAATGATACCATCTCATTAACGGCCTCTTTATCTGGAGGATATTTTATTGGGTCGGGGGTAGATTCAACGACCAATGGAGACTGGTTTTTTATTCCTCTCAATGCACAAAATGGACTCAATAGAATTCAGTATATTATTCCGGGGCAAGTGACTGCTCCGGGGCAACCACTGGTTTGTAGAGCAGATACCACGGTAATTGTCAATATTGAAGCCCCTCTGAACATCAATTTGGTTAGCCCTACACTGGTTTCAAAATTCTGTAGCAATGATCCTGCTGTGCAGTTCTTGTACGATACCTTGAATTCTTCTGTGGTACATACCTTCCGTGCAGATACTAGTACATTGAGTAGTGCTGTATTTTGGAGTGCTAACACCTACTTTTTTGATCCGTCCAATGCTAGTATTGGGGCCAATGTTATTATCTATAGTGTAGAAGATACCATTACGGGCTGTAAGGATAGCACAGAACATATATTTGTGGTTGATGAGTACATTACCCCACGCATTCGCAACCTCGATTCTAGTTATTGTGAAGAAGATATAGTAATTGCCATTAGTGGTGTGCCTTCGGGTTCTACTATTACTAGAGATGGCGTACCTATTCCACCCATCAATCCACAAATCCCAAATCGACTGGGTTTTAGACCCAATGGACTAGGGTTGCCACTGCATCCTTTGACCACTTCTATCCAAGATACCATTGTGAGTAGTTATACCCAAGGGGGATGTTCGGATAGTGTGACTATAATTGTGGATATACACCCTGTATTTAATGTCAATTTCACGGTCGATTCTAATAATCTACAAAAGATTTTCTGTTTGGGAGGTGATACGGTCGATTTGATTCCAAGTAGGTCGGGGGGATTGTTTAGTGGTACAGGGGTGCGTTCGGGTACGAGTTTCTTTATTCCCGATTTGGCCGAGGCTGGTATTCATCCTATCAGTTTTGAGTATACCGATAGCATTACCAATTGTTATAGTATATTTACCGATACTTTCTATGTATATGGCGTGCCTAATGTAGATTTTGAGGTGCAAGGTGGTTGCCAATTTGATAGCATTGAGTTTGTTCCTGACAATGATTTACTGGGCTTGGACAATATTTTCCAAAACAACTTTATAGATTCTGTTACTAGTGTATGGTGGTCTGTGAGCGATAGTGTGCAAATTGTGGGAAGTGGCCAACGTGATAGCATTACGCCTTTGCGTTACCAATATGCTTCTGCTGGTGTATACAATACACAGCTTATCGTTACCAATCGAGAAATTTGTGCTGATACACAAACTATTAGGATTGTAATTTCTCCCAAAATTAGCACCTTCCCTTATGTAGAGGATTTTGAAACAGGCAATGGAAATTGGTTTGCAGAGAGTAGAGACTCCACCCATCGTTTGCTTTGGGAGTGGGGTATTGATAGCACCTCGCTAGGCGGGCCTAATGACAATAGCAATCATATTTGGGCCA
Organism: uncultured Aureispira sp.; assembly: GCA_964445645.1. Lineage (GTDB taxonomy): Bacteria > Bacteroidota > Bacteroidia > Chitinophagales > Saprospiraceae > Aureispira. Next base: position 16,978 of record CAYULH010000107.1, read on the forward strand.
CCCAAACCAATGCTTCTTATGCCGAAAGTGAAGATGCTTGGGTGTACAGTCCTTGTTTTGATATTTCAAACCTAGACCGCCCTATGATTAGCCTCAACTATTGGAGTAATGTACGGCCTTCGGATGGTGCTATTTTAGAGTATCAGGGTGCAGATGGACGATGGCTGCCTTTGGGCGCAGTAAATCGAGGTATTGATTGGTACAATAGTGGGGCGGTATATGCACGCCCTGGTGATCAGGTGCTGCCCGGCTCGGCTACGTCTATGGGCTGGATTGGCTTACAGCAGTTTGACTGGAAAGATGGCCGTTGTAAATTGGACGGTATTGCTCACAATAGTTCTACCCGTTTCCGTATAGCTTTTGCCTCTCTACCCAATCCCATCAATGGTTTCTTGGATGGTTTTGCTTTTGATAATGTGGTTATACGAAGCCGTAACCGCAATGTGCTGATAGAAACAATGGTACACGACCAGCATGAGGACATTGACGGAATTTACAAGATAGACATGGAGACCATTAATAATCTCAATTATCAACTGATTCATCATTCCGAACTCAATAAAGATGTGGTGCTTTTACAATATCATATCGAACGAGCCAATGGTACCAACACGGGTATAGAGGATTTTTTCCATTTGCACAATGCTGACTTGGCTAAAACCCGATCATTGGAATATAGTGCTCCTCCCGGAAAGGCTTACATCAATGGTGTGGACTCGGCATACACTACTCGAACCTTAGCAGAGGTAGATTTTGAACAGGACATGCTCGAAACTGCAAAGTTTGCTATTGCAATAGATACCTTTAGACACATCAATAACAATTTCCAAATTGTAGCACGAGTGGTTGCCTTGGTAGATACCATGTCAGCAGCAGATTATAGAATTTATACGGTAATATCCGAGGATTCTCTGAGTTATCCTATTGGGGGAAGTTACACCAGCCAAGTTCATGCTGTGGTACGAGAAAATGACGAGTATCATCTAAATCCATTTAGAAATACCAATAATATTATTTACAATCACACTTGGACTGTTGGTGAAACTCGACGAGTGGAGTTTAATTGGAATCACAATGCCCATAACTTTATCAATTACCGCCCCAATCGTTTCCATGCTGTGGTCTTTATCCAAAATACAGGCACCAAGGAAATATTCCAAGTGGCCACCACCAGAGATGTAAGCGGCTATTGGGTGGGCATTGACCCTATACAAGCCAAAGACGAATACAACGAGCTGCAAAGCCTAAAACTCTTCCCCAATCCTGCACACGATTATTTCAAGCTGCAATTTGACCAAGTGCTAGAGCGTGATTATAATTGGAAATTGGTCAATATGCAGGGCGTGGAGGTACAGCAAGGACAGATTCAAGCAGGCCATGACCAAGTACAGATAGATGGCTTGGATTATCCTTCGGGGGCTTATATTCTGCTCTTGTATAATAAAAATGTTTTTGTACAGCGAAAAGTTATTTTGGGTAGACCTTAAAATATTATTCCTATATCAAAATTGCAGCATGAGTCATCCCTTAAGTGTGGATGGCTCATTTTTTATTCTAAATGGAAGATATTTAGCACAAATACTCTGGCTTTTTCAGGTATTGAACCGAGGCACAGTCTGGCAGAGGTTCGATTAGTGCGTCGTTGGATTATACGCTCGCATTGCTCAGTTCTTTTTTGCACCTATTCGTATACAATATTTTACATTCATTAGATTAAAGTATAGTAAAAAATTAACAGCATGTAGTAGGAATTAAACCATAGAGAATAATTTTTCAATGGCAATTTTATTTAAAAAATTACAATTCTTTTATTAAATTCAATGTCACAAATTGAATTTATTTCAACAATAATTATCATGCCTCATCCTTTTTGTTACACAAAATACACATTAATAATATTATTATTGTGCATATCTTTCTCTCCTCTTGCTCAAATCCCTGGAGGTGTTACTACAGCTCTACAGTTGTGGCACAAGGGGGAAGATATACCCAATCCCAATGCCCCTAATAATGGGACAGGAGTGAGTAACTGGCCTGATGCTATACCTGGTAGCACACGATTACCTTCTACTTATCAGACTACTACACCTAATGGTAGTTATATTGTAGAGGACAATCTTAACTTTAATAGAACGTTGAGTCTCAATGATGACTGGTGGGAGGCTGATTTGGATATTAATAACTCTGCAATATTTGGCAGTAACATAAATGTATTTACCGTTTTTAGACCAACTAGCCCTGGGAATATTTATTTGTGGGGTAATGGAAAAAGTGGCGTTACTGGCACTAAAGGTAGACAAGCTTATACTGAACAATTAGCAGATGGAAGTGGCGGATTTGCCCCCTATAATACAAGTGGTACTGGATTTAGCCCCTATGTACATTTTGTGCAATTGAGAGAAGGGACTGTTCTTAATCCCCAAAACTCATTAAGTTACTCAAATGGAGCTAATATAGCTACTATACCTACTGGAGTTACTATAGAAAGTCCTAACGATGTTACAGCTAACTTGCTTATTGGTATCGCCAATGAGGATGATAATCCTACTCTTGCTAATGGCTTGGATATGGAACTAGCAGAGTTTATTGTATATTCTGGAACTCTAAGTCCAGCTGATAGAATAAAAATCACTTCCTACTTGGGAATTAAGTACGGAATTACCTTAGAACATAATTATATTTTATCCAATGATTCCATAGCAT
>CAYULH010000108.1:0-19569 GCA_964445645.1 uncultured Aureispira sp.
ACAAGATACATTGGTAGTAGCGTCCGTTACAGTAGGTGCTGTAGATACTGTCACCGTTACGGTATCGGTATCCGTACAGCCATTGGCATTGGTTACGGTTGCGTAATAATCGCCAGTAGTGCTTGCATCATAAGATGATGTCAGTGCGCCATCTTGCCATTGGATGCGTGTTGCAGTAGAATTGCTAATAGTTGGTGTAATAGTAGCCACGGAACCCCCACAAGCAGTTAGGTCTGGCCCCAAATCTACATCAATACCAATGTTATCTACTGTAATTGTTCTGGCAGCTCTAGGAGAATTACATCCTTGAACAGCAGCATAATAGGTTACATTGGTGGTCAATGCCATGGTGGTAAAACGGTTGCCTACATTGATGACGTTGCCTCCTGTGGGCGCATCGTACCAAATAATAGTAGCGGGGCTATAACTAGCGGTAGCATCCACCACCGCAGTAAGACCAGCACAGACGGTATTATCTCCTGCAAATGTCAGTGCATTTTGATTATCAGGATTAATAACAACAGTTGTTCTCAAGGTATCATTGCTAGAATTACCATCTGCAGCCCAAGAAATAATTACCTCAAAGTTATAAGTACCTCCAGCAGAGGTATTCAATGTTCCTAGGTTCAATGGCACTGTAGCCCCCGGTGCAGCTGTAGGCAAAGTAGCTACAAAAGCACTGTTGGCCGCCCCCGTTACACGCACCGATACGGGTGCATTCACAATAGGATTGGAACCTAAATTGGCAACTTCTACAATTACATCAGCCGTAGCCAAACCACAGCCTTGTGGCGAAATTATATTCAGTGCCATAGCATCATTAGCAATTACTACAAACTCATCTGCTCCAATATCAGGCCCTGCACCTCTAGGGCGCAATTCGCCATCCGCATCTTCTGTTAATATTAAACTAGGGTCGCCTGCATCTACCGCCAATGGGCCACTGATACGTACTCCATTTACAAAATTAGGATTACCACTTACAGAGTTGGCATCGTATCCTGCTGTCCCTCCTGCTTGCCAGTTGGCCAGTGTATTGTAAGTAGTAGTTCCAAAACGGACAGCATTGCCCGAGCCTGATACATAGTAGAGGTTATAATCCATAGCAGCCATAGAAACACTGCTCGTAGTAAAGAAGCAAGTTCCTGAAACGGTCGCCATGATATTGCTTCTAAAGTTGATATTTTGTTGTCCTGATAAAGAGCAAGTTCTCGTACCACCAGAGAAGGTATTGTGATAAACCTGTGAGGAAGTTACATTGCTCAATAATAGAGCTTCATCACCAGCCTGCACTAAGTTATTGGCAATCAATATACTTGATGCAGGATCATTAAATGAACCCAACACTCCTATTCCATTATCGTCAGCACCACGAATTTCATTCTTAACAATACTGGAGTTTACAATATCAAACAATTGCATCGCATCGCTACCAAAAGCATTCAAATCATAGATTAAATTGCCTTCTACTAATAAACTATCTTGCTCATCCACAAAAATACCGTAGTCATCTGCATCGTGCAATTCGTTGCCAATAATTTGGTTCCCCCTGTTGCGATCGCCTCTTATTCCTCCTTCAAGTGTAATACTGCTATGACCTCCTGTGATATTGTTATTACTAATAACATTCCAGTTGGCATTGTTGCCTTCTGTTTGAGTTCCCACACTTTGGGTAGGACTAGCAGAAGCCAATACCCCTACTACATTATTGGCAGAGCCCACTACCATAGCAATGTTGTTGTTATCAATGGTATTATAATTGGCTTCATTGGTTAATAAAACACCATAAGCATCTGCTGTTCCTGTATTCTCAATAGTAAAATTGCGAACGGTTACATAATTGGCTCCATCCAATACCAAAGTGGCTGCACCTTCTGTTAAGCTGTTGTGTGTGAGCGTAGCCATGTTGCGATCCAAGCCGTCCAAGGTCACTGTATTGTTGGCATCAACTCCCGGAATACGCCCAATTTTCCAAGGCCCGGTGTAGGTATTGGGCTGAAATTGCAAAGTAACCGCTCCTGTTACGCCACAATTTTCTAAAGCATCAAAGGCATCGGTAACAGTTGGAAAATCTGCGGTGGGATGCCCTACAGTGTAAACTCCTGCCAAACCAGAACAAAGTGTCGTATTAAGGGTATCATTATTGGTTTCTTCATCCATTACACCATTAGGCATAGATGTCCAGAAAACCATATCCAAATTAGAGGCAGGAACATTGAGATTGCCTAAATTTACCACCGTTGTTTCGCCGTTGGCTAATGGATTGCCACTGTAAGGAACAGGAGTTTGTGGCACGCCGCCAATCTCCCATTCTACCATAAATGAATTCAAATTTTGCAACCCATAGTTGGTTACTTCTACTTCTACAGGTGTAAATCCTGTACTAACGGGTGGCATTGGATTAATTAGGGCACTTACGCCAGCATCATTTTGAGTAGGACGTTCAAAAATAACATCATCAATATAAAGAATCCAGCCATCTAGTCCTCCAGGTGGAATGTGGAAAGCAATATAGGCCGTTCCTGTTATTCCTGTCAAGTTGAGTACGACCTCCTCGTAGCTGGTAGAAGTTGAGGTATCACTAAACAATACTGTTGTAAAATCAGCAGCATCGCGTCCTGTGGTAGACAAAACTATTTGATAATCATTGGGTTCAAAGGTAGAATTACAACGATGTCTAAAACGCATACGCTCCCCTCCTGTTAAGGTCAATTGAGGAGAAATTAAAAAGTCATTGTTGTTACCCCCATTAAAATCGGTATTGATAACGGCTACTTCATCTCCCTCAAATGGATTAAAAGCCCAATCCATGTTCCAAGTATCAAAATCTGCATTTTGATTCAATACTGTCCAACAGTTTTGTGTAGTAGAGTTAGAGTTGAATCCTTCTTGGTAAGGATAAGTAGTAATCGCATTACAAGCCGTTGCAAAGGTTATAGGGCCTGCCGCCAAACTGGTATCGCCCGATGGGCATATATTGTACACATAAGCATCATAGCTGGTAGCTGGGGTCAACCCTGTAATAGTCGTAGGGTTAACAGCCGATGCTATTGAGGTGCCTGTTCCTACAGGAAAACCTGTCAAGCCATACTCTACAATCCAAGAAGTACCACCACTTGGGCCAACCAACCAGTTAATATTGGCATTGGTGGCCGTAACACCAGTAGCAGTCAGGTTTCCAACAGGGTCACAACCGCCACAAGTATTGCTATAAGCCAAACCAATAAAAGGATTGGGGCCATCGCTGAATAGGGAAACTACTCCTCTGCGAATAGTGTACGTTACCTCATTGTCAAATATCCCCGAATTGTACGTAAAAGTGAGTACATCGCCATTATTGGCCTGAATAGAATCTGTACCAGCAGAACCTGTAGGCAAGGTAAAATTAATTGGAGGAGCACCATTGATTGAGACATCCAAACTTGCGCCATTCCATCCATCTCCAAAGGAGTCATTCATATCAATGTAATACGTGCATTGTCCCAAACTAGACCAAACACCAATTACCACTAAGATAAAGGTAAAAAAATGCTTCATATTCTTTTTTTAGTTGAACTACAGTTTTCAGCGTTCATTTTTAAATAAAATACATACAATACATACAATAGATAATATATCTATTGTTAATAAAATTGTATGTGTTACTAAAAGGCATTTATAAAAGTACCCGTTTTTTGATCGTTGACCAAATTTAAACCACTTCATTACTTTGTCACTACATAAACTAGTGTTGTGGAGTAGATTTTACTACTGCATCTATCGCAGATTGCGCTATAAATTATTGTTAAACTAGGTTTCTTATAGCATTTATATTGTATTGTACTTTTTAGTCTTAATGATTTGTTAAAAAATCCTATCTACCCAAACGACAATAGCCCTTTGCAAGAAGTTGCAAAGGGCTATAAATTTTTTAATCGTTAATAATTGGGCTTATTTGTTGCTGTAAGGTTGCCTTGGGACTATAACTAATTAATTATCAAAAAACAAAGCGTACATCCAAATAGATTTTATACTTAATATCCTTTTTCTTTCAAACCAAAGTGTATATGTCAAGTAGAGGCATCCAACCAAACCTAAAAATTTAATAATCAGCTACCTACAAATCCGCTATCTTATTAACAGTAAATGGAGCTTTACAAAAGATAAATTTTACCTAAAATCGCAATTATTGCAAGACTACAACCGAAATTTCGGCTTTGCGTTCCCTAGAGGCGCTGGTGCTGTAAATCGAATTGGCAGGATCATTCAAATCATCACTAATACCTGTGGGTGCTACCGACTCGCCCAACATGGCTTCTTTGAGTATCAACTGCCCATTGTCCAAATACGTTTGGAGCACACCATCCTCAAAACGCATCATATAGCTACGCAAACTGGCTACACGACGATGCGCCAACGCTATATTATAATTGGCATCTGCTCTAGGACTGGTATAGCCTCTGATATACACTTTGAGCTGAAGCCCTTGCTCCAATGCTTTTTTTAATTTATCTAAGAAAATAGGCGCACGATTGTATTCTCCACGTACATCATTGTCAAAAAATTGCTGCACCATTGTTTCTTCTACCGCTGCTTTTTCTGGTGAATACTGCTGGGTATATTTTTGTTTGTAATCGGGCAATAATCCTAAGTAGTACGCATAGCTTTCTTCATAAGGAGTCTTGGTTACACGGGTACGGGTATTGGAGTCGGGTTCATCATTGTGAAAATATAAACTTAAGGGCAATAATTCATCCAACTCTTCCACAATTTTGCTGCTGGTGGTAACAGGTGGCTCTTGGGTATCTACAGGTGGCGGCACCACGGCTACAGCGGGTGTATCGGCTGGCGGCGGCACTACCGCTACAGTAGGTGTATCTACTGGTGGATTACCCGTAATAGCAGGCGTATCTACTGGCGTTGTTTCTATCACTACAATTGGTGGCTCTGCAAAAGTATCGGCTGTCAGATAAGCATAACGATAAATATCATTGCAACAAGCTTCCTTGGTCAAGGCACGAGAACCGTCTCTGTTACTAGCCAAATACCCTGTTGTATCATCGGCATTAACTACAAAATACAAATCATTGGCCGCCGAATTGAAGGGCAAGCCCATATTGACAGGTGCTTCCCAATTGGCATCACCCAAGTCTTTGCTATAAAAAATATCATAGCCCCCCAAGCCCAAATGCCAACGAGAGGCAAAATACAGGCGTTGGGTTCTGGTATCATAAAAAGGCGTAACTTCTGCATCCTTACTATTAATAGTAGGGCCCAAATTTTCGGGTTGCACGGCTGTTAAATCCTCCCCTAGTGCTACCCGCCAAATATCCAAGTCGCCTTGTCCTCCAGCACGATCCGAAACAAAATACAACCACTCTTGCGCTGCACCAGCATCCCAAGCCAAATTGGGGTGAGTAGTGGTAGCTGTATTAGAATTGATGGGATTGGGCAAGCGTTCTGGAGCAGCCCATTTGCCATTTTCTAAGCGTTCTGCCCTAAAAATCTCGCAACGTACACTGTCTGTTTTTTTGCCTGCACAACGGGTAAAATACAAGTATTTTTGGTCGTGGCTCAAGGCCGAATTTCCCGAATTGGCATAAGGCAAATTAATTTCTTTGACCTGTTTTCCTGCCTCCTTTTCATAATCGGGTGTCGACAAAATCTTGGCAACCAAAGGCCCTTGCGCTCTTTCCTTTTTGTCCGATTTTTTTTCCCCTTTTTGTACTTTGCGCTCAAATCTAAGCGAGGAATAATACAATACGCCGTCTATTTCGTGTGCCGCAAAATCGGAATACTTGGTATTGACTTGCTCGCCCAAGTGTGTAAATTTCAATTCAGATTCGGGCAGAGGCTTTTTGATGAGTTCTTGGGCAAAATCACAAGATTTTAGTTCTTGAGCTGCTTTTTCTTTATAAAAATTATCTTTTTGATAACTATCCAAGAAATACTTAAACGCCCGTTTGGCTTCCTTGTACTTTGCATTGTGCTTGAGTGTCAACCCATAATAATATTCTACCATAGGGAATCGGCTCTTGTCTCTGCTCTCTATGACTTTCTTGTAGGCTTCCTCGGCTTCTAAGTAAGCATTAGATAAGCGGCAAGCTTGTGCATAATTGTAGTACAGTTGCGGTGTTTTTTTTGATTTTAATACAATACCATAATAATACATGGCATTGTAATACGATTTTTTTTCAAAAGCTTCTGTTGCTGCACGTTCGTAAGCTTTTAGGTTTTGGGCATTGGCTTGTTGGCTGGTTAATCCCAACAATAAAATAGTCAATAATGCTATCAATTGAGAAGCTTTTTTCATAAAAAACTAGACGTTTGTTAAGGTGTTTGGAGTGCTGTATAGGTTCAATTATAGTTAGAATATAGGACAAGTTTTGACCACTTCTAAAGGCGGCACGGGACTCCAAATATGAATAACCGACAATTCATAGCCTCCATTGCCTCGGGTAGCGGCGGTAAAACCAGAAACATTAATATCATAGCTCAGTCCTATGTGCCAATTCTGATAAGCAAAACCCAAACGCGCCACAATAGCATCATCCCAACGGTGCAAAATACCAATTTCGCCCGAAGTTTGGCGACCGGGGTTGGTATTGAAGTGATAGCGCAGGCTGGCACCATAAATAAGTTCTTGGTACGTCAATTGACGTTGAAACAATACATTGGGCATAATATCAAGGCGTTCCGAGACTTGGATAGAGGCATTGAGGGCAATATTCCAGCGAATGGGGAGACGCACTTGGTCATCGCCCATAAACGAAACGGGTGCTTGATTGAGATGAAAAATACCGCCACCCAAATTGGCCCAAGTGCGTTGGCTCTGTTGGTAACGAAAATTGAGTCCTGTATTGATGTCCAAGTAATTCAGGTTGGTATTGCCTGCAAACTTGATGTGGTCAAAAGAGGTGATGCTGGGATCGTATACATCGCCATTAAACTGATCGTTAAACGTCAGGTTTTGTAAATTAAATCGTCTGTTTTTGAATCCTATTTGTACCCCCGCTCCAATAAAAAAGTGCTTGGTAATACGTTTGGTATAGGCCGTGGCAGCCATTACACTCAAGGTACTGAGTTGCCCATCCCCTGCTTGGTCATGATAAAAACTTAGACCAGCGCCCCACACATCATTCTCTAAGCGATAAGGCAATAGATGTGCATCAAAACTCAAAGCGGCCGTTCGATAGGCAACAGGCACATCAAACCATTGGCTTCTGTAATTTCCCCCTATTCGATAATGTCCATTAAACAGCCCTGTCTGTGCTGCATTAAGCTGCAAAGGTGCATATTCAAATTGTGACCAATGAATATCTTGAGCCTGTGTGAGACTACAACAAAGCATTGCTAAACTAAGTAAAAATAAGTGCTTCATGCTGCTGTGATTTATCAACTAATCAATAATGTACTCGTGTGGGGAATTAATTCTAATCTAATGAACCAGTTGATGCGTTAAAATAATAGTACCGCTTTTTCGGATGGTGCTTCGGTCTGCACATTGTGCTTCTAACATATAAACATACAAGCCTTCTGCCAAGCGTTTACCTTCTAAATGTCCATCCCAGCCCGTATCAAAGGACTTCAATTCGGTCGAATTGGTACAAATGGATGAAGAACTAGACTCAAATATTTTTTTGCCCATTCGACTATACACCAGCAGCTTTACTTCTTTAATATTGCTGGCATGTATATGCAACGTTTCTGTTTCATCTGTCGAATCATCTATCACCAACGTATCAGGTATTTGAATATCATTCAAGGTACACTGTGCTGTTGCCAATTGAGTAATGCAGCATAACAATGTGATTATTAATAAAACTAAGTTAATTTTCATTTTTATAGTAAATATTTTAATTATCTCAATAAAGTGATGTTGCCTTTTTTGGTTAATTCCGCCCCGTCCAAACATTGACAAGTCATGTAATAACCATATACATCAGGTGGGCAGTTTTTACCCTTGTAAGTTCCATCCCAACCTTTTTGTTGGTCATTAGAACTAAAAACTTCTTCGCCCCAACGATTGTAAATTACAAAATTTATGCGGGTAATATTCCCTCCATGCACATAAATTATGTCGTTGTGTCCATCCCCATCTGGTGAGAAAGCATTAGGCACAAAAATAAAAGGATCTTCACAAAAAGTATTATCAACATATATAATAATAGAATCCTCCTTGCTGCATCCTTGGGCATCTGTTACCGTGATGTAATATACACTGGTCTGGTCGGGGTTGGTTGTTGGGTTAGAACTTATCGTGTTGCTCATATTAGCATCACTCTGCCAATTGTACTGATAACCAACTCGCTGTGTAGCCAACAACTGCACCAAATCTCCTGCTCGAACCGTATCTTTATCGGCACTAACCGCCAAAAATAAACTATCGGCTCTTCCACGCACCCAAACGCTGGCACTATCCGTACAACCATATTGATTTTGTACTTGTACTTGGTAATAGGTACTATCATTGGGCCAAACCAATAATTGAGCACTATCCCTACCCACCAAATTCACACCATTTGCACTCCATTGATACGTCAAATTGTCATTCGGGTTCAAATTTATGCTGCTAATAAGCGTATTGGTATCTACACAAGGAATATTGGGGGCTGTTGCTGCAATAGAAACAGGCTGATAATCAATGACCACAGAATCTATAAGCTCACAACCAAAAACATCTTGTACCTGTACATAATAAACGCTTCTACCCTCTACAACGTTGGTTGTGAATTGAGCATTCTGACTAATTATAGTAGAAAAATTAGGCGAAGTAGACCAATTGTACTGTTGAGCCGTGGGCGCATTGCTGGTCAAAACTACAGGCACACTATCACAATATAAACTATCAGCAGAATGTGTTAGAGTAAGTGGAGGGGCTGTTTGTGTGATGGCTGTAGCCGAATCTACACAGCCAAATGGGCTTTGGGCAATGACCTGAATAACGGTATCTACAGCCGTAGACAACAACACACTATCTGTTCCTTGCCCTGTAGCAATCAAGTTGGCTGGCGACCAAGTATAGGTCAAGCCTGTTAGGTTGGGCGTAGTTTGTACACGCAAACTAGGGGGCTGCCCTCCACACAAGATAGCAGGGTTGCCCAATTGCAAATCAAAACGCTGATTTTGTATTTGTATGGAATCTATATCCGTACAACCAATACTATTGCCTACCCGAGCATAAACCCAAGTAGGGCTTGAATTGGCCGTAGCCACCCAAGTAGAATCTGTAGAAAGAATGGACTGGAATCCTCGATCGAGTGACCACGCTGTTTGCAAAGTATTGGTGCTGGTATTGGCTTGTAAGGCCAATAAAATAGTGCTATCACAAGTGGCAGTATCGCCTGCAATACTCAAAATAGGAGCAGGCTCTACAATTACACGCAAGGTATCTTCGATCCAGCAAGTATCGGCTACCCCATTGACATCCAACAAACCATAACTGCGTACCCGATAAGTAGTAGTAACAGGTGGCAAGGCCATTGGATTGGGGCTATTGGGATTGCTCAAACCCACACTAGGCGACCAAAAATACTGGCGATCAGGCAAGGCATTAATAACCAACTGTATAGAATCATTGCCACAGGTACTTAATGTAGCTGTTGGAACATCCAATACAGGCAATAAAACCCTCAACTGACGACTCTCTGCCCCTACACAAGTACCTGCCCCCTGCACTTGCAAGGTCACGGTATAGGTGCTATCTTGATTGTAATTGCCAATTGGGTTTTGCACACTAGCCAACTGCCCATTGCCCAAATTCCACTGCCACTGGTACACACTATCCAAGCTATTGCCCAGCCACTGGATTTGCACCGAATCGCCACAAACCAATGGCACCCGATCAATAGTGACTGGAATGCCCTCTCGCCTGTAATCGACCAGCACCGAATCTGCCGCCTCACAACCAAAAGCACTCTCCGCCCTCAAATAAAACCAGCGTGGGTCATTCACATACGTAACCAAGGGATTGCCTATACCCAACACTGTAGAAAAATCAGGCACAAATGACCACCTTATTTGCGTTCCAGTAGGCGCATTGGCCTGCAGGCTAATTCTATTCTCACACAAAACCGTGTCATTCATCGCACTCACTGCAAAATCATCCACATTGACCCATACAGGATAAACACCCCGACAAGTATCGCCATTGTTGGGGGCTGTAATCGTTACCATGTACATGGTATTCGTAGCAGGAGCAGCCATAGGGCTAGGACTAGTGGGGTCACTCAAACCTGTGGTGGGCGACCATTGATAGAGCAAACTAGGATCGCCGCCTGCATTCAGCTGCACCGAATCTGCTCCACACAAGCCCAAACTATCGCCGCCTTGCAGTACAGGCAAGCTGTAATCTAGGGTATCTACAAAAGTGCCTGTACAACCATTGGTGGCCGTCACGGTCAGTTGTACCACAGGTTTGGACTGTGTGTATCGTGCCGAGGCATTCTGGCTGGTGGCCGTCTGCCCATTGCCCAAATCCCAATCATAACGCTGCAATTGGAAGCCTGTGGGCAAGGTAGAGGTATTGGTAAACACCGCATCTAAGGTATCTACACAATTATTAATTTGAGTGCTAAAGGAGGTTGGAATAGCAATATTCTGACGAAAAACACGTACCGTATCGGTTGCTACACAACCATACTGATCGGTTGCACGCACATACATCAACAAAGTAGAGGGTGCAGGCGGTATTCCAACAAAAAAACTGGTAACATTAGAAATAGCTATCGGAAAAAAGTTGGGGCTAAACGACCAATCCACCTGCACAGCATTCGTAATACTTCCTTGTACATTAAATACGCCTGCACAGGTTACGGTATCTTTGGGTACTTGTATGGTAATGGCTGGGGCAGGAACTAATGTAACTTCGTGAATTTCGACACAAGTATCTAAGCTATTGAGTGCGGTAACAGTGACCGTATACGTAAAGGGCAAACTAGGTGGTGTAGCTACAGGCGAAACGGCTGTTGCAGACGATAAACTACTGGCTGGCGACCATTGGTAATTGACATTGCTATTGCCCCCAACATTGAGTTGGGCCGAAGCCACTCCCCCACAAAGGGCTACCGTGGTATCTTGGTCATAAGTAGCCAAATTAAAACTGATAGGCTCATTCTTTAGTGCGGTGCAGCCATTGGCAAAGGTTACTTGGAGTGTCACAAATACGGTTTGGCTCTGGGTAAAGGTGAAAATTGGGTTTTGTGCATTGGAAAATTGACCATTGGAGGTGGACCAAGCCCAATTGGTAATAGGGCTGTTTGTAGGAATGGTCAAATCTGTAAATTGCAATCGAATGCTATCCGAACAGCCTAAGGATTGATACGAAAAACCAACATTGCCCGTAGCGGCTTGCTGCACAAAAACAAAAGTAGTTGCGGTACAACCATAGGCATTGGTAGCTCGCACGTAGTAGCCGGCCGGCTGTGTAAGTGGCCGTATTCGAATGGGATTGCCTGTGGCTATAATGGTATTAAAACTAGGATCGCCCGACCACTCAAACAACACGGCTGTTGGACTGGTTGCCAATAACGTTGCACTGTCGCCACAATATTCGGTTACAGGTGGCACGGTTACGGAAATAGGCGGCGACTGAATGACGGCTATTTGCTCTACAGCCACACAAGTATCATTGCCATTGACGGCGGTAATCGTGACGGTGTAGGTAAAAGGCAAGCTAGGCGGTGTAGCTACAGGGCTGGCACTAGTAGCACTGCTCAAACTCGCACTTGGCGACCATTGATACTGCAAGGCCGTAGCCCCCCCTGCATTCAAAACCACACTAGTATTACCTGGACAAACTCCCACTGTATCTGCTCCTGACAAATTGGGCACTTGCCAACTAATACTATCTTTGAACTCGCCTCTACAGCCTGCTGCTGTTTGTAACAACAAACTCACTTCATAGCTTCCTGTCTGTGCATAGCTATGTACAGGATTTTGTAAGGTGCTGCTGTTGCCATCGCCAAAATCCCAAAGCCAAGCCACCACAGAATCGGGCACAAAGGGCGTATTATCCAAAAACTGCACCCCAAAATTGGGCGCACAACCGGCCGCTTGATAGGTAAAACTGGGCAACACTTGTAAGGTTTGTTTAATCACATCTACCGTATCCAACAGCACACAACCATAAGGATCGGTTGCCCGAACAAAATAACGAGTTATACCCGTAACAGCCACCACAATGCTATCGCCTGTAAATTGTATCACCCCAAAACTCGGATCAGTCGTCCATTCTATAACCTGTGCCAACGGACTATAAGCCCTCAGCAGCACCGTACTGGCGCAAGTAATGGTATCGCCTGAAGTGCTTAGGGTATTGAGTGGATTGGGCAAGACGGTCACCGTCCGTTCCAAACGGCAAGTATCAATGCCATTGGGGGCCACCACCGTTACGCTGTAGGTTTGTGGATTGCTGCCAATTCTAAATGCCACAGGGCTAGGGCTATTCGGATTGCTCAAGCCTGTAGCGGGCGACCATTGATAACTATGGTTGGGATTCCCTCCCGGATTGAGTACTACAGCCGTATCACCAGGGCAAATACCCACCGTATCATCGCTAAATATAGTGGGCAAATCCAACGTAAGCGTATCTTGATAACTGGCCGTACAACCATTGGCCGCCAATACATCCAGCCGAACAATGTAAGTGCCTGAACTATCATAAACCGTACTGGCAAATGGGATCGTATCGGTTTGGCCATTGCCAAAATCCCAATTCCATTGTACTATAGTACTAATACTATCAATGGTTAAATCCGTAATATCTAAGAAAAAAGAATCGGTACAATTGGCGGTTTGCACATCAAAATCAACATCTATAGATTGGTATTGCAAATTGATAACTTGCTGAGACGTATCGGCACACAAAGTTCCGGGGTCTGCAATTAACGTAACCGTGTACTGCCCTGTATCGGGATAGATATAAGAAGGGTTGGCAAAATTGGAGGTGGTATTGTTGAGGCTGTCGCCAAAAAACCAAGTAAAGCCTGTTCCCAAACTCGCACTGTTGTTCTGAAAACTAACCGCCAAAGAATTGTCACACTGAATATCAGGTGCAAAAAAGGCAGAAGAAACCAAACGCCCACAAACACCCACCACATACTGAAAATCACGGCGAGTCGTAGAAATCAATTGCCCGTTTCTGTACTCCTTGGCACATACGCCCACCACAAACACCCCAATAATATCAGGCGTACCCGTCAGCAAGCCTGTCACGGGGTCAATCACCAAGGAATCGGGCCCACCCAACATATTATCAACACTATAAGGCGGCAGCCAAGTTACATTATTGTAAGGTGGGTTGTTGGGCGGCTGTGGCTGCGATTGTTGGGGCGTAGCTCCTGTAAAGGGCGTACACAATTCATACACCACCGAATCGCCATCTATATCGGTGGCCGAGTGGTCGTATACAATTGGCACGCCTGCACAAATATATACAGGCGGCCACTCATTAAACTTCGCACTGCTGTTGCAGGTCAATAGGGCTTCTTCTGAAATAAAAGAAGAATAAGTAGCCCCTGTAGCTGTGGGGGCTACAATATTGACAATATCCTGATTGCGACAACAACGCTGGTATACAATCTGATAACCTCCTGCCTGAAAAGGTAAAGTTACGGTATCAATATAAGTAGTGGTATGAATACAGACATTGGGAGGAGCCACCAAACAAGGGTCGGTTAAATTCAAATCTAGGGTGTCATTATTTCTTAGCGGCAAGCGCAAATCATACAACAAGGAGTCGTTGCTATCAAAAACACCAATAGAAGCTGGATTGTCAAACCAAGGTACGCCTGTATCACAATCCCTAAAAACTGTCACCATGATTTCATAACGATCATTGCCCAAACAACGGTAATTAATTTCGCCCCCAACCATGTGTGTCGCTTGTGCTATAGGAATACTAAAAAAAAGGCATAAGAAGCAATACAGAAAGTAGTTTAGGACTCTATACATGTCTATACGTGTTTTCTCGTGAGAAAAGTAAAGGGCTAAATTAGATAAATTAGTGACTCTTTGAAGATAACATTTTTTTTCTTGCTATAAGCTATTTTGAGCAGATCAGTACACAATACAGCCCTGCCCCAAAAGACATTATCACGACTTCAACTGTTCTTTTACTTCGTTCAAATGCTCTTTTATCTTCTGCAAACGCTGCTTTTGTTCTTCAATTTCTTGTTCTATGGCTTCTAATGTGACCAATGTTTTTACAAATACTTGGTCAAATAACAAGGCATCAATTTCGATACGTTCGCACATTTCCTCTACAGAATTACCCACCAAACTATCTATCTGAATTTTTTCCTCCTGTACAACTCCTAACAACTCTTCGTGCCAACTGTCATACTGTTCCTTCAATTCCTCTTGAGCCTCTACATGCGCTTGATGCAACTGTTCCAATTGTTGCTGCACCTCTATTGGGCTAATGCTTGAATCCTCCCAACTCGGTGCATCCTGCTGTAAAAAAAGCAACTTTTGTTGGCTGTCTTTTCCACGAATAGTACTCAATATAGGATCGGCTGCCAAGGCATTTTGTTGTGCCTTCAATAAAGCTCTAATGGCCTCAGCCTCCTCTCTTATCAATTGATGGGCTCGTTTGTCTTGCTCGGACACTACTGCCTTTTTGCTTTGCAAACTTTTGACAATTTCCTCATTGGCCACACCTATAGGAACTTTGTGTGTTTTCTGAAAGGCAACTTCTTTTTGCTGCTTAATCTTAGAATAAATAAGGTGTTCCTCCTCCAATTCTCGAATTCTAGTCCTAAGGCGGTGACGCTCCAAATGCAATTGATATTGTCGTTCTTCCAAATCTTGGGTGGTATTTTCCAACATACGTCGAATTTTATGCTCCCCCCTCTTCTGCATCCAAGTACTCTCGTCCCAAAAGGTTTCCTTCGTCTCCTTAACCACTGCCTTGATGAGCGGAAAAAAGAGAAATAATATAAAAAATGGACTTTTGAGCCACCATACCAACAGCTCACCAATTTTCTTGAGATAAAGTGAAATGAGGTACCAATCATCGTGTACACCTGTTATAAAAGCTGTAAGAATTACAAAAGAAAAAACCACCAAATGCCCCACTCCTATGGCCAAAACCAACTGTGTCGTAAAATGCCACAACTGCGCTATATTATCTTCTACATTTTGTCTAAAGGAAGAACGATTGTATCTCCAATACTGTTGCTTGATGTTTACATCCTTGGGTATTTTGCGTTCATAAGTCGTCTCCAAAGCCAATTTGTACCAATTATTATGCTCCAAGTTTTCTAAAGAGAGTCGTTCAGTAGGCAATTCTCGTTCTGTGAGCAATAAAGGATGTTCTGCAATGGTTTGCGCCCAACTATAAGCACTAGGACGTTGGGCAGGTTGGTAATGCCCTTGGGCAAAAGCCTGCTGAAACAATTGCTGCAAGGCATTGTCATGCTGCAAAAAGGCTTGATGTGGTGGCGGCACCACTCTAAAATCTGCTTGATGATTGGGAGCGTGTACAAACAACCCTGCTTTGATTTTATCACCCAAATCTGTCAATTGGTCATAAGGCGCATGTGCTGTAGCGGCAAAGGGGTGAATACCAAACAACAAACGATAAAAAATAACCGCCAATCCAAAATTATCCCAAGCAGTGCTTAGGCTCACTTGCCCCGGTCGCACCCCTTGGTAATACTCACGAGGCGTATATTCAGGGGTTACTACGGTGGCTGCAAACAATGTTTTTTCATCCTCTACCACTTCTACAGAATCTGTATCTACAATAGTGATTAGGCCATTGGGTTGGATGATGATGTTGTCGGGTTTTAAATCCACCAAGACATAACGTTGCGTAGCGTGCAAGAGCTGTACCGCTACAGCAATATTATAACAAACCTTCAGGCGCAAACGCAGGGCTTGTTCTTTGCCCAATTGCAAACGCTGCCACTCTGGCCCTAGAGATTTGGGCAGTTTTGGAGCGGTGAGGATTTCTAACTTTTCACCTATTGCACTAGGCATCAAAAAACCAACAAAATTTCCTTGTTCATCGTGCAATAGGGCTTGCACCCAACTAATGGGCAGATGCTCTTGATGGGCTACCAAAGGAGGATGCTCCAATTGATACTGCAATTTGGCTGCCCGATCTGCGGTTCTCTTGTGGGGATAAAAAATCTTGGCTACACAATGCAACCAAGTAGTTGGGCCAAGCACTCGATACAAAGTCCCCTCTCCTCCCGATGCAAGTGGGTGTTCGGCCAACTCCACCCCTTGCTGGTCTTCCTTTATGTAATATACAAGAGACACCAGACTGTGGGTTTATGAAGTAGGAACTGCAATTGCCAAAATCATAGTCTTATCATCTGTCTCATGCTTGAATGACTTGTTGCCATTGGTGAGGAAACTCCCCCAAATACTGTTGATTTCTTCTTGCGATTTTTGTTCTTTGTGCAATTGTAATAATCCCTGTACATTGGGTTCAAAAAAACGGGTGTATGGTCGATTGGGGTCGTGGTATTTTTGTTGCTCCTCATCCCAAATATTCACCTCAAAAGAACCTTTTTCGCAGCCGTCACTTAGCAAAGCAAAAGCACGAATTGGTTGTTTGATTACAGCAGAGGCCACATACTTATCCACGCCTTCTTGTGTCCAAATATTAGAGGTAATAAATACCGTTGCATTCACTTCATTGCCTCTAAAGGGTTCAATCAAGGCTTTCCAATCATTGGGTGCTGTAGAGTAAGCTGCACGGCCATCTCCAATATGCGTGGTTAAGATGCCAAACGGGGCGTATAACACCACCAAAACCGTACAAGCCAATTCGCCATAAGACAGTTCTTGGTTGTCGGCATACTGCTTGAGGCGTTGGCGCACAATCTGCAAGGCATTGAGTGCCTCCTGTCGCCACTCCTCTTCTGTGGGCAATTCTTGAGCACTGTGCCAGCCCTTACGCAAGAGTACTTCCTCAAAACAATGAGCGGTGTTGCGTGCCACAAAATTGGACCCGAGTTCTGAGTGACTGGCCGAACCTGCGCCATCTGCTACTACCGCAATACCCCATGTTTCGTTCAATTGTTTGTTGGTACAGCTGTCTTGACAAGGCAAATTATTGGCAATATGGCCGTTTCCAATAATAGAAGCATAAGCTACCACCCAAGGAGCCTGCAACTTGTTTATTTGATTTGACATCTGTTGTTAGAATTTCATTTGTGCCCAGTCGTTTACAGGGGGCAATTCGATACTATCCCCTTCTTTGGATTTGGTGATAATACCAATACTATTGCTCAACCACTTGAAGAATTCAGCAAATTTGTAACCATCTAATGGAATACCAGGGGCAGAATTGGGACAAATATGATTGAGTACTTTTTGGTTAAAACCCTTTACTCCCAGCCCCCAGAAGGTGAATTTTTTGTCATCTACCGCCTGTTGAATTTCATTAGACAATCCATGTACATCTTGGTCTCTATCGGGTTCTCCATCTGTAATCAAAACAATAATAGGACGATAATAAGGCTGCCCTGTTTCCTTGTACCATTGTTTGCGCTGTTCGGTCTTTCGCATAGCCTCACGCACTGCATCTACCAAACGGGTAGTGCCCGATACTTGCAAAGTAGGCATATCAAAATTATCAACCAAAGCAGGATCTTGAATGGTGCGGATGTCACTGCCAAAGGTAATAATACCGACTTCTAAACGATTGGCAGCAATCAAATCTTCTTCAATAGCTGCATAAAACTGTTGCAACCCGCGATTGAGTTCGCGAATAGCAGGCCCAGTCATAGAACCCGAAGTATCTAAAACTAAGGTACACAAGCATTTTTGTTCGTAATTATCAGGGGTTTCTCCGTGAAAGTAACTCATTGATTGGTTGGTTTATGTAGTCCTTACAAAAGATAGCTTATTGAGTTATCTGCCTTTTGTAGTGATAATGGTAATTGTTGTTCTGCTAAGATAATAAAATCTACTTCTTTTTTGTTGGCTCAAATTGCTATCTTCCTAAAAAAGAGTTGGAGAAAAATAGTTCCCCTTGTCGGTAATTTGTAGAAGCATACAATTGCAGGTATTTATACCTGATTTTTCAAAACCCGTATTTATACTCTAGTACAAGCTACATTATTTTTAGTTCTTTGAAACATTCAAAATCCTCCTTTACTCAAAAATTACTATTTCTCCTACAAATAATATTATCATGAAAGAAAATACTGCTAACATACACGAACATGCGCCTGTTGTTCAAAAACTGCAAAAACTACTCGCCAAAAACCCAAAAATGGAAGCAGCCTTACTGGCTTCCTTAAAGGTGGCTGCTTACAAAGCCAAAACAAAACTGGATAGTGATTTGTATCATGGCATCAATGACGAATTTCAGGGCAATGGCTGGCCAACTACTATTGAAAATTATTACAGTTACCTAGATAGTTATGTCCGCTTAGTACCCAATGAAAGTATGGATCCCAATTATCCCAATGCTTGGAGAAGTACAGGCGACAAAAATGGCTACAATCAAAAGGTTTACGACTTGCTTTGTCAGTTTTATTGGTTGGTCGATCAGCCCGATCCTAAGAGCAAAAAAACCATGCAGAGTTTTGAGAAATTTGCCAATTGGTTGGTAGACTTTTCAGTAGCTTGGGGAGAATTCTTAGACACTACAGATTCTCTAACCAAGGAAAGTTTGCGCTCGTTTAAGTTCAACCCTATGTACAATTATCCGTTGTATGCTGATAATGAAAAGAGCTGGACAACCTTCAATCAATTCTTTTACAGAGAATTTAACAAAGCCAACAAAAAGACAGGCATTAGCCCTGTACGCCCTATAACTGCTCCCAAAGACAACAACATTATCACAGCACCAGCCGACTGCACCTTTGAAGCTATTTATCCTATTGATAAAAAAGGAAATGTGCTAGACACCACAGGCAAAAAAGCCAAGGTTACGCTCAAACACACCCATACCATTGGCACGGTGCAGGAATTGCTCAATGACAGCAAATATGCTGATGATTTTAATGAAGGGACTTTTGTACATTACTTCTTGGGGCCTTTTGATTATCATCGTTTTCATACCCCCATAGCTGGCAAAGTGCTAGAAGTGGCCGATATTTCGGGCAAGGTGTATTTGGATGTCAATATGTCTGATGGTCAATTCCATGCACCCGACAGTGCTGAAGATGGCTATGAGTTTAGACAAGCCCGTGGATTGGTGATTGTGGATGGCGGCAAAAAAATAGGCAAAGTGGCTATTTTACCCATAGGAATGGCACAGGTTTCGGGGGTAGAGATGTACACCAAACTACAAGGCAAAAAGGTAGTGAAGGGACAAGAATTTGGACGTTTCAAATTTGGTGGCTCAGACATTATCATGCTTTTCCAGAAAAACCCCGATTTGTATCTGTTTCAGAATGATCCCAGTCATAATCCTATTCATTTTCAGTATGGGCAGGTAGCTGCCTATTGGGAAATTGAGTAAACAATTTATATCAAGCTGTCCGATGTAGGCTTGTCACACCCTTGTTCAATTGCTTGAATGAGGGTGTTTTTTTGTTTGATATATATTTTTAACGTACATTTGCAGTAATACCAATCCATATTTAGAAGTAGGATAATAGGTTCAAAGAGATTGGATGT
>CAYULH010000109.1:0-8089 GCA_964445645.1 uncultured Aureispira sp.
TTAACATTTCGCAGTATTAATTATAATCTAAATTTAGAACTTAACAGCCCTGCCTTTCAGGACTCTTTGGTAAGAATTCCAAAGAGTCCTGAGGACTGTCTGTGAGTTGATAATCAACTCTACCAATTCAATTCTTTAGAAATGGTAACAGCAGCCTGTTGGGTTATACTGTATACTTTTCCTGTTTCGTCATAAGTGGTACAATTGGCGACCATCTTGAACGGCGTGTTTTCTACGATTTGAATGTGTACCAACAATTCTTTATCAAAGGGAATGGGGGCCAGCAATTGGGCACTTTTGGTAGCCAAGGGCAGAGATTTGGCTCCCTTATGAAATTGTTGTACCCAAATCACCATACCTTGATACTGAATGTCTGCAAAAAAGGTATTGACCCCCAAAACAGGGAATTGGCCTTGCTCCGAACGGGCTACTTGTGGAGCTTTGCATTTTAGTACGATTTGATGTTTATTACAATCCAAAATCTCCTCAATACCCTGAAAGTGTGCGCCATGAAACAAAGCACCATTCTCATACAAAACCGCCCCCTTGCTAGGTGTATATTGCCCACTAATAGCTGCCTCAAAAAATTGAGGTTCTACAGGCATATTTTTAGAGCGTAGCGTTATCAACGCCTTATAATGAAAGGTAGGCAAGCTGGCATTGGGCGTATGGCTCCTAACCGTTGTCTCCAAGACAATAGTGCTGGCATTTTTCTCTATTTCTTTTAGTGTAATAACAAAATCCTTGGCTTGATTGCCATCAAATACCAGCCCTTTAAAAAGTTGGGTATCGGCCACCTCATAAGTCCTAAAATCAGGAAAAAGCTGCTCGGCAGTAGTAGCCATCCAGCCCATGGCACTCACTACAGGCAATACGGCCTGCCCCTGAATCACGTGATGCTGCAAGAATGGATTTTCACTTGGCTCCAATGTTCGATGAATGTTGTGCGTGGTCAATGCTCCATTGGTATAAGAAATGCTGGCTGGAAGCGTGCCGCCCAAAATAACTTGTGGTTGTTGAGCATAATTGATATTCAATTCATTAATCAACAAAGCAGGGCCGCCAATACTACTGACCAAGGAAACGCCTAGTGCTTCAAATTTTTTCTTTAAGGCATCGCTTACCATCCCAGCATCCCAAGCCCCCCAATTGATGGCCGATACTTGTGTATGGGGGTGGTTGGTTTGGAATAAATGGGCTGCTTTGCTCAAAATTTCATTGGCCATAGCATAATCCGTTTGCCCTACATTACCATAAAAACCAGCCACAGAAGAGAACAAAATCAAATGTTGCAATTTGGAGAGCTTAACACACTGCAATAAGGTTAATAAACCATCCAACTTTACCGAAAGGACCTTGTTAAAATCTGCCTCCGTTTTGTCTTGGATATACTTATCGGCCAAACACCCTGCGCCATGTATAATTCCCGTAATTTCGCCCCATTGTTGTTGGATGGCTACTAATTGGGGTTGTACAGAGCTGAGTTGGGTTACATCTGCTTGGAGATACAGGGCCGTTCCACCTGCTTCTTGGATGGCCTGTAGGGTGGCATCTATTTCTTGTTTGGCAATAATATTTTTGAAAATTTGTTTTACGGTAGCCAAATTAGCTTGCTGGCCTTTTGCTTTTAGGTCTTGCATGATGGCACGTTTGAGTTCGCTTTCATTGGTGATTTGTTGGGCAAAATCTGGCAGTTCAATGCTGGCATCAGAACGTCCTAGCAAGATGAATTTGCATCCAAATGTCTTAGCCATTTCAAGCACACAATTGGCCGTTACACCACGAGCACCACCACTCACCAAGAAAACGGAGGCTTCTGTAATGCTGGTCTGAATCGTTTGCCCAGCCTGTACCGAATCAACAGTTGCTAACAGCGTAGCGCGGCCTTGGTCAGAAAGCGCCACTTCGGTCACTCCACCATTGGGATCGTGCAGTTCTTGTATTAAGTGCTGCGCCAATTGTTCATTGGGCCACTCAGGTTGTGCATCTACAGCACGGCAATACACGGCCGACCATTCTAAATTCAAACACTTGACCAAGCCACTCAATCCGCCACCTACTACAGAGGTATTGGAGCGTTTGCCCAAGCCCAGACGGCCGTCCAAGCGGGTGAGGGTGACAAAATTAGCGCGTTGTTGTTGTCCCAAGGTGTTCAAATCAGCTTGTAGGTGTTTGGCAATCAAGAAAACTGCTTGGAGCAGTGAACGCTCCAAATCAAAATGTTGGTCAAATTGTCCTTGGGTGAAGGGGAGGTGTGGATGCAAATGGATAAAGGTGCCAACTGCGCCATATTGGTTTTGAATAGCGTGAATGGCTGCACTAATAGTTGCGTCGGTATTATCAGCTAAGTTGATACTGTTATTGTAAAATCTGTGCTCAATACCTGCCAAATTCAGTACTACTACTTGATTTCCTTTGGCTTTTAAAGCTTCATACACAGCTTGAGTGAGGGCAGAACCATCGTTGGTGAGCAAGGCGATGTGTGTATCGGGCAGAGAAAACTCCAAGTAATCGGGGCGTGGCAAATAGCCCAATTCAATGTGGTGCCTACTCACTCCATCAAAAGAGGAAGTGACCACCTTCTTACCAATGGTAGTCACCACCTCTTTGGGAGATACCTTTGTTATCTTAGCATTTTTTTTTTAGAACCCGTTTTGTGTGCCAAGTAATCCACAATTTGCCCCAATGTTCTCAATTCTGTCAATTCTTGCGGATCAATTCCAGCTACCTCAGGATAATCTTCGGACATAGCGCCAAAGATTTCTACCCGTTTGATGGAATCAATGCCCAAATCAGCTTCCATATCCATGTCCAATTCGAGCATTTCGGTGGGATAGCCCGTTTTGTCACTAATAACCGTGAGTAGAATATTTTCTAATTGTTGGTTAGAAAGTTCTGTGGGGATATTGCTTGCCGTGCTAGTGTTGTTATTATTATGAACAACCGTATTATTACTAATATCACTATTAATAGGCGCAGCAGCAACCGCCCCCGTTTTGTGTGCCAAGTAATCCACAATTTGCCCCAATGTTCTCAATTCTGTCAATTCTTGCGGATCAATTCCAGCTACCTCAGGATAATCTTCGGACATAGCGCCAAAGATTTCTACCCGTTTGATGGAATCAATACCCAAATCGGCTTCCATATCCATGTCCAATTCGAGCATTTCAGTGGGATAGCCCGTTTTGTCACTAATAACCGTGAGTAGAATGTTTTCTAATTGTTGGTTAGAAAGTCCAGAATTGGTTGTTGTGGGTGCTGGTGCAGGAGGCGCAATAGTTGTAGCTGTTGCTGTCATAGTAGCTGTTGCTGCGACAGGCTGCGCCAAGGCTTGTTGTTCTTGTTTTAAGAAGGCAGTTGGTGTCTCCAATGGTTGAGTCTGCCCTGTATGGTTAATTTGTTTTGCCAAGACCTCTAATAACAATTGCGACTGGCGATTTTGTTCTGTCAAAAAGTTCTGGAACAATTCCATGGACTTTTGTTGTTGGGTAGTGACTAATTCTACCGTACTTTTTAGCGTTTCAATGATTTCTTTGTTCATAATATCTTCTTCTAATGAATGGATGTTGGAATAAGCATTAGAAGGGCTGGGAACTTCCACTTCTACGATTTTTTCGATAAATTTTTCAACAGGGACTTCTTTAATAACCTCTACAATTTTCTCTTGGACAATGGTATTAGTACCAGTAGACAACTGATAACCGTCATTAAGGGCTTCGTAGTAGGCTTTTTGAGTATTCTTACTTACATAATTATGTCCTCCCAAGCCAATGGTCATTTTAGTTTTGGGAGCAGGTTGGGCAGGTGTTTTATAATAAGCATCTACCTGATTCAAGGCAATACCCAAGACTTGTAATTGAATAATGGCTTGTCGGAATTGTAAATCGCTATCTTTTTTAGCACTGGGATTGAGTGCAATAGCATGGTGTTCTTTTCCTTGGAGAATGTCATTGACCAGATTGGTCAATATGCGTTTGGGGCCAAATTCTACAAAAATACGCCCGCCTGCTTGGTACAAGTTTTCGATTTGTTGTTGAAACAAAACAGGTTTTAAAAGCTGCCCCTGCAATATTTGCTGAATAGCTGCTGGAGCCGTGGGATAAGGCTGTGCTGTGCTATTGGCAAATACGGGAAGTTGAGGGGCATTAAATTGGTATTGTTGTATAATATGTGCAAAAGGCTGCTGTGCATGTTCTACCAAGGCCGTATGAAAAGCTGCTGAAACGGGCAGGGCCACCACCGAAAATCCTTGTGCTTGGAGTTGTTGTTGTGCTTGCTGAATGGCAGGGGTGCTACCTCCTAAAATCACCTGTTTGCTCGAATTGATGTTGGCAATTTTTACGCCTTGCAAAGAGGCCAGAGCCGCAGCTACTTCAGCTTGCCCCGCTTTGACCGCCAGCATGGTGCCTGCATCTCCTTGAGCATTGGGCTTAACCATAGCTTCCCCTCTTGCTTGTGCCAATTGTAAGAAAGTGGCATCATTATAAACGCCTGCTGCCCACAAGGCTGTTAATTCTCCAAAACTATGGCCTGCTACAAAATCTGCTTGGAAACCAGCTTGTTTCAAGACTTTGTACAGTCCCATACTAAAACCACCAATAGCAGGCTGCGCCCATTGGGTAGCCGTTAGGGCTTGTTGTTGTTGCTGTTTGGTATTCGCCTCAAAAGCAGGAATAGGATAAACCTTGGTGGATAATGCTGGGCGTTGGGCTTGTTGTAGCGATTGATTTTGCTGTTCCAAGATGGCACGCATAGGAGGGAAGGCATTGAGCAGCTCCTTGCCCATTCCAACATATTGTGAGCCTTGGCCCGAAAACAAAGCCACTACTTTGCCTTTGGTGTCCAAGGCATTGGGGGCATAGTACAATCCCTTGGGATGGGTCCAAGCTGTAGTAGATGTTGCCAATTGCTGCAAGGCGATTTCTAGCAAGTCAATGGCTGCTTCTTTGTTCTGCACCACAAAACCCAAACGGGCAGCAGATGGAACAGGCGTGGTTTGGGCAGCTTGCGCCAATTGCCAAAATGCCTGTGCTGCTTCTGTTCCTTGTAGGGCTTGCAATTGTTCTTGACAGAGGGTTTGCAAGGCTGTAGGGCTGGCTGCTTGTAGCAATATGCTCTTGTAGGGCTGATGTAGGCGGTAATTTTTATCAGGATTAGGAGCTTGATACTCTTCTAAAGCCAAGTGTACATTGATGCCCCCAAAGCCAAAGGCACTTACGCCAGCACGGCGTGGATGCCCATTGGTGAGCCAAGGTCGGGCTTCTGTATTGACATACAAAGGTGATTGTGACCAATCAATTTTGTTGGTAGGCTGCTCTACGTGGAGGGTCGGAGGCAGTACTTTGTGGTGCAAGGCCAATACGGCCTTGAGTAATCCTGCTGCTCCTGCTGCTGCCTTGGTATGGCCTATTTGGGACTTGACCGTACCCAAAGCAATGTGTTGTTTTTGTTCGTTATTAGCACCAAAAACCATCCCCATAGAATTCAGCTCACAAGCATCGCCTGCATTG
The DNA here is from genome assembly GCA_964445645.1 of uncultured Aureispira sp. Taxonomy (GTDB): domain Bacteria; phylum Bacteroidota; class Bacteroidia; order Chitinophagales; family Saprospiraceae; genus Aureispira. The sequence goes on from CAYULH010000109.1 coordinate 5,511, forward strand.
GTTCCTGTGCCATGTGCCTCAATCAAGCCCACTGTTTTGGCTTCAAAACCAGCTTCTTCATAGGCGCGATTCATAGCCATAGCCTGACCAGATGGGCGAGGCGCATACACCGATTTAAAACGCCCGTCAGAGGAAGTGCCTACGCCTTTGATGAGGGCATAAATGGTGTCTCCATCTCTTTCGGCATCTTCTAGGCGTTTGAGCACCAACATTCCCAATCCTTCTCCAATCAACATCCCATCCGCTTTATCGCTAAAGGGGCGAATATGGTTGGCTTTGGAAAAGGCAGGTGTTTTGGAAAAAGACAAATACATAAAAGGAGAATTGTCTGTATCTACGCCACCTGTGAGCATCATATCGGCACGGCCTTCTACCAATTCGCTCAAGGCCATTTTGACGGCACTCAAGGAAGCAGCACAAGCAGCATCCACCACAGAATTGATGCCCCCAAGGTCAAAACGGTTGGTTATACGCCCCGAGATAACATTGCCCAACATCCCCGGAAAGGAATTCTCATTCCAGCCAATGTAGGCTTTTTTCATTTTGTCTACAATGTTGGGAATATCAGCCTCGGCAATGCCACAAGCACGCAAGGCTTTCTCCCAGATGGGATATTGCAAACGCCCTGTAAGTGGCGTAATCAGCTTTTGGCCACCGCCTACACCCAGCAAAACACCTGTTTTGGCTTTGAGTTTGGCGGTGAATTTGGCCGATTTTTTGCCATAACCTGCTTGCTCAAAGGCATCTCTGGCAGCAATTAGGGCCAATAATTGAGAAGCATCTGTTACTTCAAGGATATTTGGCGGCAAGCCAAATTCCATTGGATTAAAATCAATATTGGGCAAGAAGCCACCACGTTTGCAATACGTCTTGTCTGGAGCATTGGGATCTGGATCATAATAATCCTCTATGCGCCAACGATTTTCGGGGACATCGGTGATGCTGTCTTTGCCTAGAATAATGTTGTTCCAAAATTGGTCAATGGTAATGGCATCTGCAAAAAGGGAAGACATGCCTATCACTGCAACAGGGGTATGGCGAAGCGAATGATTTAAATTCATTGTAGTTGTTTAATAAGAATTTTAGTGTGGTACAATGGTGTACCTAAGCTTTAGCTACTAAAGCATTATTTTGAATAATTCTTCTTGTTGTTCTAATTGTTCGAGGCCCTTGGTGGTGCAAACACCTCGTAAATAAGGAATCATAATACCAAAGGTGAGCCGTTCTTTGCTGTACTGGTCTACGGGAAAACGATTGGTGTCTTTGAGCAATTCTAACAAGGCCAAAACGGTCTTGCTGGTCACTTCAATGTCCATATCTTTTCTAAACAAACCATCTTTTAATCCCCAATTGGCTAGGTCAGCCAACTGGCGGCTGGCAAAGTTGCCTGTGGCTCTGTACGATTTTTGGAGCAAACCCGGATAGTAATGCAGAATGTCATTGAAGAAATTGGGATTGGTTTGGCTGGCTCTAAATACAATGCGTTGGTGCAAGTAGCCCATGGCTTGAATGGCGTTTTCGGCATCTCGGATGATGGTTTCATTCTCCTTGCTGATGGTTTGGTGGTAAACGGCCAAGCAGGCTTCTAATAGGGTTGTTTTATCTTTGAAATGCTTATAAATGGTGCGCTTAGAGGTGTGCAATTGCTTGACAATGCGGTCAATAGTGATGGTTTTGACTCCATGTTCTACAAACAATAAAGAAGCAACTTCGATAATTTTTTCTCTGGTAATCATAAGCGGATAACATTGGTTTTGAAACGCTAAATAGTACTAGTGGTAATATTTTAGTTTCTTTAGTACCACACAAATGTAGTACATTTACCGAACCTTACAAATTTGCTGTAGGAGAAATCCTTATTTTTATAAAAAATTAACATTGTGATACCCTTACTTTACATCAATTCTACGACCGTATCAGCTCAGTATTCTTTGACAGAATTATTAGGTTTATTGCCTGATTCAGTGGCTGTTAGAGCCAGTAAGTATCGTCGTTCACAAGATGCTTATAATTTTGTATTGGGGCGTTTATTGTTGCGTCAGGCTTTGATTAACAATAATTTGCCAACCAGCTATTTGGAGATGATTGCTTATACGCCTACAGATAAGCCTTATTTACCTGCACTTCATTTTAGCATCAGTCATTCACAGGAGTGGGTGGCTTGTGCTTATTCTACACAGATGGTGATGGGGCTGGATATAGAAGTGCCTAGCGCCCTGCAAAAGAAGCATTTCAAATCTAGTTTTAGTGAGCAGGAATGGGAGGAAATTGTAGCTGATGAAGGGTTGCACACCTTTTATCAGTATTGGACAGCCAAGGAGGCTGTGCTCAAAGCTTCGGGCTTGGGTTTGGGGCATTTGTTGGATATGACTATTGTGGATTTGAAAGCGGTGTTGCTCCAATTGACAGAAGAGGAGCCAGCGAGCCAGTGGCAGTTGCAGCATTTTTCTTTGGATGAAAGCCCTGCTTATTGCTGCTTGTGTACGCAATATCCAGTGGTTATTGCTCCTGAATTGTTGGAGGTTTAGGAAGGAATGCTTCCTTCGTTGAATTATAACGTCCTTTCAGGACTCTGTGTG
>CAYULH010000109.1:8189-19530 GCA_964445645.1 uncultured Aureispira sp.
TTTCAGGACTCTGTGTGTAAGTCCTGAAAGGCAGGGCTGTTAGGAAGGAATGCTTCCTTCGTTGAATTATAACGTCCTTTCAGGACTCTGTGTGTAAGTCCTGAAAGGCAGGGCTGTTAGGAAGGAATGCTTGCTTTGTTGAATTATAACGTCCTTTCAGGACTCTGTGTGTAAGTCCCGCAAGGCAGGGCTGTTAAGTTCTAATCTATTCCTTTTTCCAAATCCTCCTCTATGTCCAAATTTCGGATTTGAGGGGCTGCCAAAGCAGTTATTCCTACTGTAATTAAGGTCATACAGCCTCCAAATACTACAGCGACGACTGGGCCCATCAATTTGGCGGTAAAGCCACTTTCAAAAGCCCCCAATTCATTAGAGGAACCTACAAAAATAGAATTGACAGAGGCCACACGGCCACGCATTTCGTCAGGGGTGTAGAGTTGTAGAATGGTTTGGCGAATAACCATAGATACCCCATCAACAAGTCCACTGACAAAAAGGGCAAAAACAGATAACCAGAAGATTTTGGAGAGTCCAAATACAATAATACAAAGGCCAAACACAAAGATGGCGGCCAGCAATTTTTTACCAGCATTCTTATTAATAGGAAAATAAGCCACACTAAACATCATAATAAAAGCGCCCACAGCAGGAGCAGCCCTCAAAATACCAAAGCCCTGTGCATCAACCCCCAAAATATCGGTAGCAAACACGGGCAATAAAGCAATGGCACCGCCAAACAATACCGCAATCATATCTAGGGTAAGAGCACCCAAGATTATCTTGGTAGAAAAAACAAAACGAATGCCTTCTCGTAGGCTGTCAAAGATGGGTTCACCAACTTTTTTGTTGAGAATGGGCTTCCGCTTAATGGTTAATAATAAGAGTAGGGCAGCGGTGCTAAATCCTACAATCAAAAACAAGGTATCGTGCGCCCCTATCCAGTGTATGCTAAACCCTGCCAAGGCGGGCCCCAACATACCACCCATTTGCCAAGCAGAGCTGCTCCAAGTGGCAGCATTGGGGTAAATTTCTTTGGGGACAATCATGGCCATTAGTGAAAACAACGTAGGCCCAATAAAGGAGCGCACAAAGCCGCCCAAAAATACCAGTCCATAAATGCCATACAAAATAGTATTGGTGCTATAATTTGCCTGAATATTGGGTAGTGTTATAAAAAACAGCCCCAAACTCAAACAAGAAAAAGCCAATATAGTGGTTAATAATAGATTGCGTTTTTCGCTTTGATCCACAATATGTCCTGCAAATAAGGCTACAGAAATAGCTGGAATAATTTCCATAAGACCAATAATACCCAATGAAAGGGGGTCTTGTGTAAGGCGATAAACTTCCCATTCAATCACTACAAACTGCATTGTCCAAGCAAAAACCATCGCAAAGCGTACAGAGATAAATGCGTTGAATTCGGAAAAACGCAGTGCTGCGTATGGATCATTTTTTTTCATGATAATTCTATATAAATAGGCATATTTAAGCGTGTAAAATTACACTTTTTGTGCAGAGCTTCTGTTATATTGCAATAAAAATAGGAAGTCGTGGTTAGTGGCAGAAGGTTAATAGATGAACTAATCAAAGCACAATTTGTTGAAAAAAAAATTGAAAAAACTACTGATTTTCAATCACTAATTATAATAAAATAACATAAAGTATCTAATCAATTATCATGAAATTTGATCTTCAAACAATGCCCTCTCAAAAAGGGCGTGTAGCTATTGTTACAGGTTCTAATGTTGGCTTGGGCTACGAAACGGCTTTAGGCTTAATAAAAAAAGAGATAAAAGTAATCTTAGCTTGTCGCAATGCAGCCAAAGCAGAACAAGCCAAAAAGGATTTATTAAAGGAAGTGCCTGAGGCAGAGTTAGAGATTATTTTGATTGATTTGAGTCGTATGGCGAGTGTCAAGGCTTTTGCACAGACTTTTTTGGAGCAATATGACCGTCTAGACTTGTTGATTAATAATGCAGGGCTTCTGGTACCCAAGTATCAGGAAACAGAGGATGGGTTTGAAGTGCAATGGGCTACCAATTACTTGGGGCATTTTCTATTGACAGGTTTATTGTTACCCACCTTGTTAAAAACAGCAAACTCAAGAGTAGTTTCGCTATCCTCTTTGTCACACCGGCAAGGGGAAATTAAATTTGATAACCTGAATAGAAAAAAGAGATTCTCTGGGTACAATGCTTATGCCCAAAGCAAACTAGCTTGCCTCATGTATGGCTATGAGCTGCAACGCCGCCTAGAAGCACATGGGTACACTCAGACCATTTCTACAATTGCCCACCCTGGTATATCGATTACTAGTGTAGGGCGCAATTTGCCCAAGTTAGCAATGTGGCTTGCGTCTATTTTCGAGCCTCTAATTAGTCACAAACCCAATAAAGGAGCTTTGCCAACACTCTGGGCAGCTCTGGCACCAGCAGACGGGGGCGATTATTTTGGCCCTAAGGGTTGGAGGCAAATTAAAGGTGCGCCTGGTAAGGTTAGTCCTGCTAAACGAGCTAAGGATGAAGCTGTAGCCAAACGTCTGTGGGAGGTATCAGAAGAACTTCTTGGATTTAAATATTCGTTTTAATCAGTACTAATTTTAATTTTTATGAGAACACTATGCTTAATATGGATAGTCGTGTTATTGCTGGGCAGCACCAGTTGTAGAAAGAATAAAAATGGCGACACTACAGGCAATACTGCTGGAACTTATTATAAAACATTAACTACGAGCGATGGCCAAAATCGATCCTACATTGTTTATGTTCCTAACAATATAGAGGGGCAGGATGTGCCTGTTCTTTTTATGATTCACGGAACAAATCAAACAGGACAAGTTCATTATGATAAGAATTTGTGGAATCCCAAAGCACAACAAGAAGGTTTTATTGTGGTCTATCCAACGGCATTGAGTTATTGTCATTATGATGCAGGCAACCAGAGAATAACAACCAAGTGGGCAGCTGGTGATTTGGGCGAAACAGATGTTAATAGAGGGGCACTGCCTGTTTGTACGGGAGAGGTGGTACAAGATGATATGTTGTTTTTGGATGAATTGGTAGGGGTTATCAAGCAGGATTATCAAGTGGATACCAAACGCCTTTACCTTACGGGGTTTTCTAATGGCGCACAAATGACCGCTAGATTGGCTGCTCAACGTTCTGAGGTGTTTGCCGCTGCCACCGTTCATGCAGGCAATATGTCAAACTTTATCCCTGCTACACTGGCAAGCCGCCCCATGTCCATCATGCTCACTGTAGGAGCTAGTGATGGCTTGTTTTTGAATGCAGTGGGTGCTACACCTCCTTTGGCGGTAGATTCATCTTTGATGAACATAACAGGTATTGTTAATGTACTGCAACCCTTTTTGTCAGTTGGTGGGCTGGATAACACATATACCTATTTAGGTACGCAGTATAATGGAAAAGATATAGCCGATTTTAAATTTGAAACCAGCAACAATAATCTAAACAACTACTTGAGATTTACGGTAATTGATGACTTGGCGCACAGTTATACCGATATATTAATTGATCCCTTTTGGGATTTTCTCAAGGATAAATCATTGCCTTAAAAGTATTTTGGTAGTGCTGCTAGGTATGGCGAGGCTGTCGAACAAAAGCATTTTCGACAGCCTCGGTTGTTATATATTACTGCTTGACCACTTTTTGAGTGCTTTGGTTATCCACCACCAATAAATAAATTCCCTTGGGTAGAAATTCTAAATTTAAGGTTGTATTGGTCGTATTAACCGCTTGTTGGAGGACTAAACTCCCCATAGCATTGTAGAGCTGTATATGTTGGCTTGCGCCTTCTATATGCAGTATATTAGTAGTAGGATTGGGATAAACTTGTATAGTTTGCGCTGTTGAAGGGATTGTTTTATTAGAAAGCAAAATATTGCAATTGGGCTGAAACGGAGGGCTATTATTATAATCCGTCACATTATTACCACTAACCGCAATGTAGCTAACGCTACAGGTAGTTTGATCAACCGAAAAGGTCCACATACGCTCTTTGATACAGCTCGACGGGCAATCATCCCAGCCCAATCTAAACGACAAATAACTGCTATTGCCAACTTTGGTATGGGTGATATAATTGCGATCGCCTACCAAGGGATTACCTTCTGCATAATTCACACCACTCATGCCTGTGAGTAGTTGTATAATAGGTTTGATATTAACAATGCTATCAAAGGTCAATAGCACCAAATTGGGCGAGAAAGAAAAGGGTTTTCGTATGCTGTAAGGCTGACCCGATAGTAGGCTATCTATGGCAGTGTTGCCAGAAGGAGTGATAAGATTGAGCCAATCAGCAGTCCAAGGCACATTGGGGTCTAGGCTCACCAGAAGGTCATAATTGGCTATGTTATTTATTTCTCTATCATTGTGAATACAATACAAATTAAAAATACTATCTGCCTGACTCAAGGTATTGGAAGTATTGGCTACTGCTGCCAGCGCCCGAAAAATAGGCTCACTATAACTCGGAAGCACGCCTACTGAACTGGTATCGGCCGTACCAGAAGCCAGCATATCGAGGATAGCCAATTCTCGGACATCCTCATCAAAGGAACTGTTAAAAGCTGCTGATCGATTGCAGGAAGAGGGGATTTGGGCATAGGAATACAGGGCCATGCATAGCAATACACAGCTTAAAAGGAAATTTTTAAGCATAATTTTAGGAATTTAAAATGTTTTAAAGTAGTGTCGTTTTTTTAGTTTACTTCATGGGTTTTATAACAAAAAACCTTATACCTTCTTAACGCAACTAAGCTGTCAAATGTATATAAGTATATCAACCTAAAGTTGGAGGACAGCAGGTTATATTTAATTTATATGGTTGTAAAACAGTATTTTATGAGGTTTTTATTTTTTTTTGAATTTTAAAGGTTATTTTTAGTGAATTTAGTGATTAGATCTAAAGGCATTTGATACTTGGTAGTTATAAAACAGAAAAGTAACCATTTTGATAAATTCTTTTTTGTGAAGTAAAATTGCAATTTTAGTAAGTAAGAATTGTAATACACCATTACTAAAAGTGTTATATTCAACATCAAATGATTGCTCTATTTTTTTGCACCGACTCAAAACATATATGGAACCATGACAGAAGACGATTTGATACTTATCCTCTTTTTGCTGGGCGTTTTCACCCTATCTTTCTTTGTTGTTTACAAACTGATAACAAGGGCTTTTGATCGTACTAGAAAGCAGTTCACCTTGTTGGGGGAGCGTTATAATTTGGAGGTTCGGTTGGCAGCCAGTAATTGGAAGTGGATTAATGGCGAATTGCCTGCTGTTATTGGAAATATAAATGGTTGGCCTGTTCATATTTATATGGAAACAAAAGGCCATGGTAGAAATCAAACGACCTACACCAAGTTTGATATAGATATTGGCTATCAGGGAACGAATACTTTGTGGTTGTCCAAGGATGGGGTATTGGCCAAACTGGGCAAAGCCATTATGAAAACACAAGATATACAAGTCATCGACCCTGAATTTAATCGACAATATGTTATCCGCTCCAATAATGAACAATTTGTAAGAGAACTATTCCGCCCTATGTTTTTGAGAAAACTCAAGAAGACCCTAAAACTAGGATTTGCAGGACGATTAGAATTAAAAGAAGGGAAGCTGTACTATGAAGCAGTAATTATGATTAATAATGACAAGCATTATCAGGAATTGATACAAGCTATAGAAGGTGCTTTGTTGTTGGCAAAGGAAATAAAATTGCAGGAAAGATAATTCCTTACTTCATTAGTTTGTACAAACTAATGAAGTAAGGAAGCTTTAAAACTTAATTAAATTTTAAAAATGAAATTATTAGCAATAGTAATAATGATTTTTTTGCCAATTTTATGTTTGGCACAATGGATTCAAAAAGGGCAAAATATAGATGGTGTACAAGTAGGAGAACATTTTGGACATTCAGTAGATGTGAGTGCAAACGGTAGCACCCTATTGGTTGGAGCACATCAAAATAGCAATAATGGCACTTACAGAGGACAAATGCGTGCTTTTGAATTTAATGGCAGTACTTGGGTGGCCAAGGGTAATGTAGTAGAGGGAAATGCTGCTTTGGATGATTTTGGATATGCTGTCAGTATGAGTACCAATGGTAATGTTATTGCAGCAGGTGCCCCCCAATTTGGTCAGTTTATTTCAGCTACAAGTTATGCAAAGGTAATGGAATGGAATGGCAGTAACTGGATTCAGCGTGGACAAGATATTACCACCAATGGTCTGAATGGCAATTATGCCACTTCTATTAGTCTCAATGCAGATGGTTCTATTATTGCGATCAAAGCTGAACCATTGACAGGTGCTCCTTATATCCAAATATTGCAATGGGATGGCACCAACTGGAATCAGCTTGGGGCAAATATTATAGGAATAAATGCAATAGAGGATTTTGCAAGTACAATGGATTTGAATGCTACAGGCTCAACATTAGTAGTGGGAATAGCTGCATCTGATGATCCACAAGATAATATTGGTAGTATACGAGTCTATGAATGGGATGGTACCAATTGGACTGTCAAAGGAACAGATATAATAGGAGAAAATCGATTTGACTTTTTTGGCAAAGGGGTATCTATCAATGATAGTGCAACTGTTATATCGGCTGGTGCTAGAGCTGGAGGTAATAGTGCAGGTTATGTAAAAGTTTATGAATGGGATGGCATTGACTGGGTGCAAAAAGGCAGAAAATTGGAAGGAAATGCTGGCGACTTTTTTGGAAATGTTACAGCTATTAGCGGCTCTGGAGATGTACTTGCAGTAGGTACCTTGGTACGCAATTATGTTAAATTATTTAAATTTGATGGCAGTAATTGGATAGCGTCTGACAGCCTTTCGGGTGCTTTTAGTGATGATTTATTTGGTCAAGTCTTCGCTATCAGCAAGGATGGAAGTACACTTGTTGTATCAGCAACAACCAATAATAATGTGCCCGGCCCAGATAAGGTACAGGTGTTCCAAGATCAAAGCCATATTGCTGTACAGCAAATACCGACCAATCAATTTCAAGTAGATTGCTTCCCCAACCCAAGTAATGAAGTGATTTATCTACAAAGTGCTGAATTGATACATCATCTACAACTCCTTTCTTTGGATGGTGTAGCTGTGTTATCTATGAGCCCAAACAATCGAAATTATACCATTAACCTAGAAAAATTACCTCAAGGTATATACATCTTGCAAATAACAGCAAGTAAAGGGTTATACACAACTAAAGTTGTTAAGCATTAGTAGAGAGTTATTCCAAAGTATAAACAAATAACAAACCCCACAACCATGACAAGCCACTCCTTCAAACACCTGTTTATTGTTTTTTTATTGATGGTAATAGTGCGGGAGGATGTTTTGGGGCAGAGGAAACGTAGAGGGCGGAGAACATCTGGACATCATCGAGAGTTCGTGATTTTGGAAAATATTTGTCATCATTTTGTGAATGATAATTATTTGACCAAATCTGCTAAAGCTGCAACCAAAGAGGATGCTTTTGTATTGGCCAATCATATACTAGAAAACCAAGAGATAGATTTGGAAAAACACCCTCGTACATTTGATGAATTGGTCATGCCGATTTACAATTTTCTAGTTTATGTAAGAATTGCAGAGGAATTGCAACAAACGGAATTAAATAACATAGCTATTCACCATAAGAGTGTATACAAAAACTATCACACAGCCATAACATTGGATATTATTGAACCTAAAGGAAAATGGGTTTTTACATACAGCTTCACCTTCAAGGAGGGCAAAGAGTGGAAAACTAAAAATTGGAAAGTTGCTACAGTATATTGTGAGTATGCGAATATAAGTATCACCACCAACAACATCACCATACCAGACCACATCAAACAAATAGCAGCCAAGCGAGCAGCCCAAGAGCTAAAAAAAGATTAGCCATGCCGTACGGGCGAATAGCATTCGCCCCACGGCACAAGCGAATAGCATTCTCCCCACGGCACAAGCGAATAGCATTCGCCCAACCACGGCACAGCACAAACAAATAACATTCGCCCACAGCATGAATTTTTTTGAGACCAAAGAAGCAGCCCAGCAGCCCATAGAGCATTATTACCCCCCAAAAAAATCCTAATTTATTTTAATACCAGCCCTTATTATTGCAGATTTAATCGTAAAGTTGTTATTTTAATTACAGAAGATTTCCTTTTAGTTACCAGCCCAAAACAGAACTTGAACTATTTGTTTGAGAAAACAACAGCCATTATAAATTAAATTTTCATGCTGTAGCAGTTTTGTCATAAAGCCCTGTTTTGGGCTATCGTGGCAAAAGAATTGTAGTTGGTAATACAAGACATTATTCCGCCCTACCAACTCTAAAACATGAAAGTATTAAATCTTGCAATAGCTTGTATGGTATATGCCATCAGTTGCCAACAAGCCCCAAAAACTAAATCCCCCCCAAGTGCGCCCTTTCAGGAATTTGTAGCCCACTTGGCTACATTTAAATGGCTAGAAGGTGATATAAACAGCTCCGTGGAACTACACACCTATACAGAACTCAAAAAAGAAAAAAGAACCTTGTTTGATCCCTATTCCTTTTATGCCATAGCGTTTGAGGATAGCAAAATTGGCAAAAGCTACCAACTATTGGCCGAGGACAACAAAGGCAAGAAGGTCTTTGAAAAGGTAAAACATATCTGGGGCTATTTTTATGAGAATGCCAATTCCCAAGATGGTGTAATTGAGGAATGGACATTTTGTTGTGAACGAGCAGCCAAGGCAGCCTTAGAGCAATTATCGAAACCAAGATTTGTCATCCATTTTGCCGATAACCTACACTATTGCAGAGTGGGCAAGCGTCTGTTCATTTTCCAGACAGAATCTGCCTTTTATACCAATGAACAAAAGACGATTTTTGAGTTGTTTGTAAAACGAGCAGGGGCTGAAGTGCCTTTTTAAGAGGTGGTTAGGGATACAAAAATTTTGCGTCCCTAACCACCCAAATACACCTTCAAATCAGGATACTCCTCCACCAACCGAGCAGCTTCCTCCTTATCAATAGGCCAACCGTTTATATAAGGGATAATTTTAACAGAATCAAAGCCCTTTTCCAGCAACTTATTATAGGTATATTTGATGTCAATAAAGGTCTTTTCCAAGCCCACCAGATAGGTGACATAAGTATCTTGAGGGCGTTTTTCGGTACTGATGGGGCTGTATTGGTTGAGAACAGCATGTTGGAATAAGCTGGGGCTTTGGGTGAGTTGCACCTTGTAGCTCAAGCCTTGGAGTTGTTGTTGGTAGCGGGCAGCTTTTTGGCTTTGCATGACGGAATTGATGCGGGGTTCTACCAAATCAACCGTGACATTGGCGGGCAATTGGTCTTGGTGGTAAAGGGTAATGTTGACCCGTTGGTTGATGGTTTTGGCAAGCGGATTGGGGGAGCCATCAAAGTTTTGGGGGCTGGCTAGGGGATAATTTTGGCTGCAGCCACGAAGGAGCAATTGTTGGTTGTTGGCCCCTGCTGCTAGGAGCTGTTGTGCAATGCTTTCGGCTTGCTTGACCGTGAGGTACAAGTCCGTGTTTGGGTCGCCCTCTTGGTTGCTGTGGGCAGATAAAACAACTTGGAGTTGCGGGTATTTTTGGAGCAATTGGCTGAGGTTTTTTAGGCTGTTGCGAGAACCCTCCAATTGGCCTGTGTTGGCATTGTAATACAAAGGAGCCAAGGTGTATTTTTCGGGAGCACCTAGCGGCTGGTTGTCAGGTGTGTCTGATGTAGTGTTGGTTGGTAGATTGTTTTCTGTGGTAGCCAAGGCAGTTTGATTGGCGGCCAGCAATTCTACAAAAGAGCTGCCTTTGGTTTTGTTGATAATCAAATTACTACGAAAATACACCGCATACAAATCCAAACCACCCAAGCCCCCAGCCCGATTGGAACTCAAATAAGCCCTTTGTTGATCGTCTAGCAAGAGAAAATCTTTGTCATCTCCACTAGAATTGAGGGGTACGCCCAAGTTCTCAGCAGGTTCAAAAATAAGCCTGTTCTTATCAAAAAAAGTCTGATAAATATCATGGCCGCCCATGCCTGTGGTTCTATTAGAATTAAAAAACAATTGCACCCCATTGGCTGCCAAAAAAGGCCCAGATTCATCATCAGGACTATTGATGCTGCTGCCCAAATTGACAGGGGCTTGCCAACTGCTATCCTGATAAACAGCATAATACAAATCACTACCCCCAAAACCTCCGGGGCGATTGCTCGCAAAAATGACCATGCTGTCATTCACAAAAAAATGCTCACTATCCCAAGCTTGAGCGTTCAAATTATTGGCAAAAGGCAATAAGACTTCCACACTATCCTCGTCAAAATTATCCTTCAACAATTGCGAACTTCCATCTGATAATTCCTTGAGCAACAACAATTGATAACCCTTATCAAAAAAAGCCAACAAGGTTTCGTCAAGAGCCGTGTTGTAACGGTCTTGCAAGGGCAAGGCAGGCAAAAAAGTGCCTTGTTCCTGATTGGCTCGATAAATATTGCTTTCCGCTGTTCGCCCATTGAGGGGACGTTTGGAGGAGAAAAAAATGCTGTTGGGTAATTGAGGGTTTAGACAAATTCTGTAATCATCTGCTGGACTGTTAATTTCTTGGCCTAAGCCTGTTATAATAGCTCTGGAATTGATTTGCTGTATTTTGGGGCCATTGAGGCATTGCAAAATAAAACGTTTGATGGTAGAACGTTCGGGAGCATCCTTGGATAGGGTTCGCAAGTGTTGTTTGTAGCATTGGGCAGCCGTTAGGAAACTATCTTGTAGGTGATAGGCACGAGCTAGATAGTAATGGCTAAGTGGGGCTGTTTTGCGTGCATATTGTAGGTGATTTTGAAGGTGTTGGATGCTTTGGGGGTAGTCGTGCAATTCAAAAAATGAAGCACCCATATTATAATGTAGTAAGGCATCTTCTAAATACTTATCCTTTATTTTATTATACTCATTCAAAGATTTCTCGTACTGCTTCTCTTCAAAAAAATGTTCTGCTTGACGCTTAATCTTGGCAGGGGATTGACTCCAAATAGGAGTGAGGTAAATAAAAAAGCAAAATAAAAGTGCAAGGGTATTTTTCATAAGAACACTAATTGTTATTGGATATTATCATGACTGGACGTAAATAGATAAAAAGAAAGACTCGAAAAGTACTAGTTCCAACAGGCAGGGCTGTTAAGTTCTAGGCAAATGCCTCCGAATATTGTTGAAAAAAACCGAAGGGGTGATATTATAGTAGTAATAATGCCTATAAAGCACGATTGAACCCTGAAAGGCAGGGCTGTTAAGTTCTGGCAAATACCTCCGAAT
>CAYULH010000110.1:0-19095 GCA_964445645.1 uncultured Aureispira sp.
GATGCCTTAGAAAGCATTGTGAATGTGGTGGCGGGGGCTTTTGGGCTGGTGAGTTTGTCTATTGCGGCCTTGCCCAAGGATGCCAACCACCCTTATGGCCATGGCAAAATTGAATTTATTGCAGCAGCAATAGAGGGCAGTTTGATTTTGGTGGCAGGTTCTTCTATTATAATAAAATCTATTTACAGTTTTTTTGTTCCCAATACCGTTACTGCCTTGGACTTGGGAATTATACTGACCAGTATTGCTGGCGTAGTCAATTATTTGTTGGGCTATTATGTAGCGAACAAAGGGGCAGCTACTGGTTCTATGGTCTTGCAAGCCAGTGGCGCACATCTAAAATCTGACGGCTATTCTACAGTGGGTTTGTTGCTAGGATTGGGTCTATTAAAAATAACAGGCTGGTGGTGGATAGATCCTGCCTTGGCCTTAATTTTGGGAGGGATTATTATTTATGCTGGAATTGGTGTGCTGCGAGATTCCTTGGCGGGAATTATGGACGAAGTAGATTATGCACTGGTCGAAGAAATTGTAGACATCCTCAAACATGCTCGCAAACCCTCTTGTATAGATGTACACAATCTGCGGGTGATTAAATATGGTACAGCCCTGCATATAGATTGCCATATAACTATTCCTTGGTATTATAATACACGACAAGCACACGATGAAGTAGATGCCTTGGAGGAATTGCTCTCTAGCCACACCGAAAAACCCATTGAGTTTTTTATTCATGTTGATCCCTGTGTGCCCCAATCCTGTGCGGTGTGCAGTGTTCAAGACTGCCCTGTGCGCCAACAAGCATGGCGGCAAGAAATTGTTTGGACTGTCGAAAATGTTTCACTCAATCAAAAACACTTCTTAGAGGCGCAAGACCTGTAATTGTCAAAAAAACAACAAGAATTCAACTTGCTTTGTTAGCAATTCTTATTTCTCCATCAAATAGCTTACCTTTGCCCTAGTTTTCAAGGCACGGCAGAATAAACCATAGTTGCCGAAGCCATTATAATCAATAAAAAGACGTAATTTCTCATGGAGACGACGAACAAAGTGCAGTACAAAGTTAAAGACATTGCCCTCGCTGCTTGGGGCCGCAAAGAAATCGAATTGGCTGAGGCAGAGATGCCCGGTTTAATGTCACTGCGCGAAAAATATGGTGCAAGCAAGCCTTTGGCTGGTGCTCGCATTGCTGGTTGTTTGCACATGACCATCCAAACAGCTGTTTTAATTGAAACCCTAGTAGAATTGGGTGCTGAAGTAACTTGGTCTTCTTGTAATATTTTCTCTACTCAAGATCACGCTGCTGCTGCTATTGCTGAAGCTGGTGTTCCTGTTTATGCTTGGAAAGGTATGAATGAGGAAGAATTTGACTGGTGTATTGAGCAAACTATCTTTGCATTCAAAGATGGCAAAACTCTAAACATGATCTTGGACGATGGTGGTGACTTGACCAACATGGTTTTGGACAAATACCCAGAAATCGCCAAAGGTGTATATGGTCTTTCTGAAGAAACTACTACAGGTGTTCACCGCTTGTATGAGCGTATGAAAAATGGCACTTTGACGATGCCTGCTATCAATGTGAACGATTCTGTTACTAAATCTAAGTTTGACAACAAATATGGTTGTAAAGAATCATTGGTAGATGCTATTCGCCGTGCTACAGATACTATGATGGCTGGTAAAGTAGCTGTTGTTGCTGGTTATGGTGATGTAGGAAAAGGTTCTGCTGCTTCTTTGAGAGGTGCTGGTGCCCGTGTTATTGTTACCGAAATTGATCCTATCTGTGCATTGCAAGCTGCTATGGATGGTTTTGAAGTACAAACTATGTCTAAGGCGGTTTCTAGAGCCAATATTGTAGTAACAGCTACAGGTAACAAAGACATCATCACTGGGGAGCACTTCAAGGCTATGAACGACAAAACTATCGTTTGTAACATTGGTCACTTTGACAATGAAATCGACATGGCTTGGTTGAATGGCAACTATGGCGATTCTAAAATAGAAATCAAACCTCAAGTAGATTTGTACAATGTAGAAGGCAATGACATCATTGTATTGGCCGAAGGTCGTTTGGTCAACTTGGGTTGTGCTACGGGGCACCCTTCTTTTGTAATGTCTAACTCCTTCACTAACCAGACATTGGCTCAATTGGAGATTTGGGAAAACCGTGACAATGGCAAGTACGAGAACAAAGTATACATGTTGCCTAAGCACTTGGATGAGGAAGTTGCTCGTTTGCACTTGGCAAAAATTGGTGTGGAATTAGAAACCTTGTCTAAAGACCAAGCTGATTACATTGGTGTAACTCCAGAAGGGCCATTCAAACCAGAACACTACCGTTACTAGGATTTATCTTAGTTGAATAGATAAAAGTTATAAGAGGGTGTTGCAAGAGCAGCACCCTTCTTTTTTGGTGTTTATCTACAACTCAGGCGAGTTCCAAGCCCACACCCTGCCCAATCTATCAAAGGTAACGGTACAGTTAAAACACTCATAGGTAAACCTAGTATTGCCCGACCATTGCTTGACAGAATTGGGTTCTCCCAATACAGCCACCACTTCATCCATAGTCATTCCTTCTCGAATCGCTATCCATTGTTCGGCACGAGTAGTTGGCCGCTCCTCTTCTTCCACTATTTTATAATTCTCTTCTTCCTTCAAATTTTTGAGTTCTTGGGTCAATTGTTCCAATTGCTCGATAATTTCAGGCCCATGCTCTTCCCAATTTTGTTCCAATACCCTGCGCCATTCTTCGGCATTATCACCAATATCCTCCTCTAAGAAACGCTGCAATTCTTGAAGGCCCTCTTCGCTTTGCTTTCGCAAAATTCGGAGCAACTTTTCGCCTTTTTCACCTTTTAGTGCTTCTATTTCACGCCGCACATCATTTAGTGCCTCTTCTATTTCTTGTTTAGAAGGCAGCTCAAAAGTATGCTTGGGCAAGGAGGGCAAGCTTTTCAAGAGTTTGCGTGACCAATTGGTGGGTGGTTCTCCCATGTATAGCAATTCGGCCTCTTCCTCAAAGCCCTTCACGGGCGGATTCCAAGCCAAAAGGCCGCTATTTTTATCTACTTTTGTCAAGCACAAGGCACAGTCATACTGGTCTAGGGTAATGTTTCTTTTTTGTAGGGTACGAATAGGTTCGCCCAATAGGTGATGCACCTCCTCTAAGCTTTGTCCTTCTTCCAAATACGCCCAACGTTCCTCTTGGGTCATGTTATTCAGTTCCTCTGCTGTGGGCAAGCCCTGACAAGCCCCAAGCCCCCAAATTAGTATTCCTATCATGCCATAACCATACGCTTTATTCATGTTGTTGTTGTACTTTTTTATCCTATAAAATAAGTTGTTATTCTCAACTTCAACAACAACAGCACTCCAATTCGTTCCTGACTATAAAAGTTCTATTAAGTACAAAAAAAAAGCACCTTGAACAGAGCTGTCCAAAGTGCCTAATTTTTCAATATTTCTAGTGCCTACTAAGCTGCAGAAATATGTTTTTCGATTTTTGACTGCAAAGCATTTTTGGTAATTGCTCCTACATGCTTCTCTACTACTTCTCCATTTTTTAGGATGAGGATAGTAGGAATAGAGCGAATACTGTATTGCATAGCTAACTCTTGGTTAGTATCTACATCTACTTTTCCAACTTGTACAGTACCAGCATACTCATCGGCCAATTCCTCAATAATTGGAGCAATTGCACGACAAGGGCCACACCATTGTGCCCAAAAATCTACAACAGTTACTTGTCCTGAGTTCAAGACTTCAGATTTGAAATTGCTATCTGTGAATTCGAGTGCCATTTTTGATTATTTTTTGGTTTAGAACAATTCATAAATAAGGCAATCTACCTTATATTGCGGAATTGTTTTGTTTCGATATATTAACTAATGTTCATAACAACGAAAGTACTTACAAAGTTGCAGTTTGCCAAAGGATTCGATCAACTTTCTACTTTGTAACAACTATATTAGTTTCTTAAGTAGGTGCAAAAAAGTAACCGTACAATAAAAAATGAGAGACTCACGAAGTGATCTGCGCTGGCTTGTGCCTGATGGCACAAAAGGACTAGCACTTTCTCAGATCGAGGCGGAAAACAAAGCTGTAACGAGTTACAGCGCGTATTTCCAACGATGAGCTGGGGAAAAAGAATCGTTTTTTAGCCCGTTTACTTTTTTAAGACTACTTAATATTGAGAACTAGCCGTAATTATCCCGTATATTTTTAATTTTTTACTACAAAAATAAAAAAACTACAGGTTCCTATTCATTTATCTAAGCCCTAATAAATCCTTACTATTCATGTTGCAAGATGACTTATTGGATGATAATTCCTTATTAACAAAATACAGCTATGCGAGTTTAGAGCAACGTTTAATGGCTACTGGAATTGATCTTTCATTCTTTGGGGCATTGCATGTTACATTCAAGTTTGGTTTGGAGTGGATGGGCAGCAATGAGCAATACGTTTGGTTTCTTTGGTTGGTGGTATTGCCTGTTTACAAATTGATGTGTGATGGCACCAATGGCTACACCTTGGGCAAATGGTTGGCCAAAATCCAGTTGGTGCAGGACAAGGAAGATTTTCCGCCAGTGGGTTGGTTGCGTGCGTGGAAACGGGTATTGTTGTTTTTGCCGCTTGTTATTTATTTTATAATTTACGTGTTTTTTGACATGTATGTAGATGAACGATTGAGTAGACATACCAGCTTGCGTACCTTGTCCGAAACTTCTATTCTAATCAATAACCTATATCGTTTTTGTACGCATTTTGAATGGCCTTGGATGGCGATTGCTGGGGCTTCTGGATTGGCCGTTATTTTTACTAGACCGCCCAAGAGCTTGTATGATTTTTTTGCAGAGACGGTTTGCATCAAAAAACGCAGCCAGCAGTAAAATCCCAAATAGATAAATTATTATGAAAATTGCTGTTATTGGAGGCGGAGCGGCTGGTTTTTTTTCGGCTTTGGCTGCCCAAGAAAATTACCCCGATGCCACTGTCATTATCTTTGAGAAATCAAAAAAAGTGCTCTCCAAAGTTAAAATTTCGGGTGGTGGGCGTTGTAATGTAACCAATGGCTGCACCAATATTCGAACCTTGGTCAAGGCTTATCCTAGAGGAGCAAAGCTACTCAAGAAAGCCTTTCGTATTTTTAACACCCAACACACGATGGATTGGTTTGAGGAGCGTGGCGTAGCACTCACCATCCAAGAAGATCAATGTGTATTTCCTGTTGCACAAGATTCGCAGGTGGTTATTGATTGTTTTTTGCGAGAAGCCAGACGCTTGGGCGTGCAAGTTCTAACCCAAAGAGGCGTACAAAAATTAGAAGCTGTGGGGGAGGCTTGGCAAATTCATTTTCAGAGAGATGCTGCTCCTGCCGAGCTATTTGACAAGGTGATTGTGGCCACTGGCGGCAGTCCCACCCTCAAAGGTTTGCAATGGTTGGCCGATTTGGGACATCGCATTGCTACTCCTGTTCCCTCTTTATTTACCTTTAATATGCCTGAAGAAAAGGAAGTTCGGGAACTGATGGGCATTGTGGTAGAAAACACCCGTTGTAGCATACAAGGGAGCAAGCTCAAATCCGATGGGCCTTTGCTGATTACCCATTGGGGCATGAGTGGGCCGGCTATTCTCAAGCTCTCTGCCTTTGGTGCTCGTTGGTTGCAAGAGCAACAATACCAAGCTGTATTGCAAGTCAATTGGGTAGACGAGCCCAATCAACAAGTCGTGCAAGAAGCCTTGCAAGGTATTGTGCAAAACCATCCTCAAAAACAATTGAGCAATTACCGACCTTATGCCCTGCCCGATCGCCTCTGGCAGTATTTATTACAAAAAAGCCAATTGCCACTCACCAAACGCTGGGCAGAGCTGGGCAAAAAAGGGCTGAACAAACTCAGCACCTTGCTCACCAATGATAGCTACCAAGTGCGTGGCAAGACCACCTTCAAGGAAGAATTTGTGACTTGTGGAGGCGTAGATTTGTCCAACATCAATCCTACTACTTTTGAGAGCAGGGTTTGCCCCAATTTGTATTTTGCAGGTGAGGTATTGGATATTGATGGCATTACAGGGGGCTATAATTTTCAGGCGGCTTGGACTACAGCCTTTATTGCGGCACGTTTGCAGTAGCCCTTTTCCCATGTTAACTCCTACCCCATAAGTACTTAATATTCACTTAACAATTAAGTAAAATAGCTTATTCCCTGAAATCCTTGAATTAGGTTTACTTTAGCCCTGATTATTGTAAGTTGAATAGTGCTTTATTTTGATGTTATTACACATAGAAAAAAGCAACTTTCAATTTATTGTTTTAATAATTTCCTAATTGTATTACTTTCTTAAAATTGTATTCGATTGTTTATTGAAGTAGACCAAAGCTTTTAGGCAATACATCCAATTGATAATCAATCAAATTGATACTACTTTGTGGTTCTTATAAAACCATAAGAACTACAGCGTATTATTACTACAAATACATACGATATAAAATAGAACATGGACGCTTCTTTTTTCATTATGTGGGGAGGATTCATTTTGGCTGCTTATTCGGTAGTTGGTAATGATGTTATCCAGACCTTGGGTACTTTTTTGAGTTCAAATGAAAAGCGCCCTTGGTGGGTGTTGTGGCTTTTTGCGGGGGGTATTTTGACCCTAACGCTGCTGTATGGTTGGTATACCTTTGATGGGGATGTATCGTACCAACGTCTAATTGGTGATCCGCCAAAATACTCCATGGACAACCCCAAATACCCACTGCCCGACCCTTTTAGCTGGTATTATTTGCTCCCCCCCTTGGTGTTGGTATTTATTACTCGTTTGGGTATTCCAGTGAGCACCTCTTTTCTGATTTTGACCTTTTTTAAGCCCAAAGGCTTAGATTCTATGCTAATCAAATCAATGAGTGGTTATCTCTTGGCCTTTATGGTGGCTATTATGGTGTACTTTGTTGTCGCCAAAACACTAGAAAAACGCTTTTTGGACAATCCCATTAAGGAACGAGAGCAGAAAGTATGGACGGCTCTACAATGGTTGTCTACAGGTTTTTTGTGGACACAGTGGCTGGCACAGGATTTTGCCAATATTTTTGTGTATTTGCCACGCCGTCTGGATACTTTCTCTATGTTTATTTCGCTGATTATTTTATTGGCCTTGTTGGCTTATATCTTTTGGCAGCGAGGAGGAGCTATCCAAAAAATTGTAAAAGCAAAATCCAATACGGGCGATATTCGTTCGGCAACCATTATTGACTTTATTTATGGAATTATATTGTTCTATTTCAAAGAACTCAACAATATTCCGATGAGTACTACTTGGGTATTTATTGGCTTGTTGGGTGGTCGTGAAATTATGATGCGTTGGATGGTTGGCCGTGAAGGAGGCTATGAACAATACGAGGTGTTGTTGGATGATTCGGGCGAAAAAGATGGCCGTCCGGGGCTGGTCAAGGATATATTAAGTGATTTAGGAAAGGTATTTTTAGGTTTGGTCATTAGTTTGGTCTTGGTATTTTTTATCCAATGGATACAAGGGCGAGATGTGATGCAAACCATCAATTCATTGGTTTGTAGCTTAACAGGCATCTGTTAAGTGTTATTAGTATGAGTGCAGGTATTTTTAGTTCAGAACACTTAGGCACGCTCTTTCAGATTTTGGGCGCGTTGGCTTTTTTCATTTATGGTATGAAAACCATGAGTGATGGCATTCAACGTGCTGCTGGTTCGCAACTAAGGGCTATTCTAAGAAAAATGACTAAAAATCCGCTG
Source organism: uncultured Aureispira sp. (assembly GCA_964445645.1). Classification (GTDB taxonomy): domain Bacteria; phylum Bacteroidota; class Bacteroidia; order Chitinophagales; family Saprospiraceae; genus Aureispira. The sequence continues at coordinate 7,773 of CAYULH010000110.1, forward strand.
CTGGGAATCTTTAATGGATTCTTGCTCACGGCACTCATTCAGTCCTCTTCGGCCACTACAGTTATGACTGTTAGTTTTGTGAATGCAGGACTGCTCTCTCTGACAGAATCGGCAGGGGTAATGATTGGTGCCAATGTAGGTACGACCATTACCACTTGGATGGTTTCGGGTTTTGGTTTTGAATTTAATTTGGCCTCCTACTGCATCCCTATTTTTGCTATTGGGGTGCCTATGATTTGGGTAGGCAGAGACAAGGTTAAGTTTTGGGGGCAGTTTATTATTGGTTTTGCCTTGTTGTTTTTGGGATTGAGCTATTTGCGAGAAGCCATTCCTGTTATTGATCCCAATGCTCCTATTCTGAGTATGCTCAAGGACTTTACCGAGTGGGGTATTATTTCTAGAATATTTTTTGTCTTGGTCGGCACCATCCTAACCATTGTGGTGCAATCGTCTAGTGTAGCCACCACTATTACCCTAACCATGTGTTACAATGGTTGGTTGCCTTTTGAAGTGGCGGCCGCTATGGTATTGGGAGAAAATATTGGGACTACCGTAACCGCCGAATTGGCCGCCTTGGTAGGCAATATTACGGCTCGTCGTTCGGCGCGTGTCCACTCTTTGTTCAATATTTTTGGCGTGCTCTGGATGGTTATCATCTTGCCTTGGTTCTTGCCTTTAATGACTTCCTTGGTGCAGCCGCTGCTGGGCATTGGCAATCCCTACACAGAACCTAGTGCTATTCTTTGGGCACTTTCTGCCTTCCATACAAGTTTCAATTTGCTCAATGTTTTGATTGTTACCCCATTTATCCCTTGGCTGGTCAAAGCGGCTATTTATACGGTCAAGGACAAGGATAATTTGGCGAGCAACAACATCAAACTACAATTTATTAGCAATTCTACCCTCACGGCCGAACTCAATACAGATGCTGTACAAAAAGAGACCGCTCATTTTGGCAATGTGGTTAGTCGAATGAATAAATTTCTCTACACCTCTATTAATTCTATAGAAAGAAAAGAAAAGCTGGCGGCTATCAAACGTATGGCCAAGTACGAGGAAATTTCGGACATGATGGAAATTGAAATTACCGAGTATGTGACCCGTATTTCGGATTCAGAAATTACCTCCCAGACCTCTACCAAATTGCGTAGCTTGATGAATATTGCCAATAATCTGGAACGTATTGCCGATATTTATTTTCAAATTTCTAGAACCTTGGAACAGAAAATGGAGGAGCGTCTCTATTTCTTGCCCGAACAGCGCAATGGCATCAATGAAATGCTAAAATTGGTAGACGAGGCATTTGAAGAAATGAACAACAATCTCTCTGTTTCCGATTATACTACGGTTAGTAAAATAAAGGCCGTGCAATTGGAACACAACATCAACCAATTGCGGAATCAATTGCGCTCCGAGCACCTCAACCGCTTAGGCCAAGAGGATTACAAGGTCAAAAATGCCATGGTGTACAACAATGTTTTTTCCTCCTTGGAGCGTATTGGCGATCACATTATCAATGTAACAGAATCTGTTGTTGGGGAGATCTAAGGACAAAATTTCTCCAATAGCACTACCACTTTCGTGCTGTTCAATTCTTGGGCAGTTTGCCAATCCTTACACGCTATTTTTCTATTTCCCATCTGGTGGTTAGACTGTCCACGTAGAACATAAGCTGGAGCATAATCAGGTTTTAGCTTTAGAATTTTATTACAATCCTGAATGGCTCCCTTAAAATCAAACAATTGGTGCTTGACTTGGGCACGCAATTCCAAGGCAGACTGATACTGTGGCTGCAGTTCTAAGGCATAATCCAAGTCTTCCAAGGCTGTTTTGGGAGCTTCTTGTTGCAAGTGAGCTTGTGCGCGCTGATAATAACAAGAAACATGTTGTGGATTGTTTCTCAAAATTCGATCAAAATCAGCCAGTGCTTGCGTAGCATTTTGTTGGTACAAATACATTTTTCCACGCTCAAAATAGACCTTCTGAGGCTCTATAGACAAGCCCAAAAGTTGATCATAACATCCCAATGCTGCGGCATAAGCTTGCTGCTGGCGATAAATATTGGCTTGCTGCAAGTAGGCCAAACTACAATTGGGATTGTGCTCCAATACCTGCTGACACAAGCTCAGCGCTTGCTCCAAAGACCCTTTTTTTTCCAAGATTTGTGCAGCTTCCAAGATATATAAGACCTTGTTTTTTTGTAAGTAATTTACTTTTTCATAATCCCTGATAGCGCTGTTATAATCTTTGACAAAAGCGGAAGCTAAGGCACGTTGTCGATACACTTCTGCCTCTTGTGCATCCAAACTTAAGGCTATTTCAAAATGCTGGTTGGCCTCATAGTGCTCTCTCAATTGGGTGTGCAAACGAGCTTTCCAAGCGTGTGCTGCTGCCGATTTTGGGGCCAGCTCAATGGCTTTTTGGGCATGAATCAAGGCTGGTGCCCATTTTCCTGCGGCCTCTAGCGCTTCCACTTTCAACAACAATGCCTCTACTTGTTCCATATCAGCCTCTATGGCACGTTGGGCACATTCTAGGGCTTGATGCACCTTGCCCAACGCCAAATAGGCTTGCCCCATACCCACATGGGCATAATAATTTTGGGGGTTGCTCATCAGAGCTGCCTTGAAATCGGCCAAAGCAGCCTCATAGCTGCCGTGGTTTATTTGGCTCTGCCCACGACTAAAGTAAATGTTGAGAAAGCGAGGATTGAACAAAATAACCGTGTCAAAATCGGCTTTGGCCAAGGCATAATTGCTCTGCTGCATGTAGGTCATGGCTCGCCCATAATAGGCATAAGTGTAGCCCTTCTTTTGCTCTATGGCTCTACTAAAATATAGGACAGCACTGTCCAATTGGTCGGCTTCATAATGCTTGCTTCCCAATTGACGCAACTCTTGGGCACTTTGCGCTTGCCCAGCACTAGGCCGCACCAATCCCACCACAATTGCCAGCCCCAATAGCATAACTCTGATATTCTTCAACAGCATGTTAACGTGTTTTAAGTCTTTGTTTTTATAACAAAGCGTAAATAGTTGATGTCGGTCGTTTATTTGCTAATTGAGGTCTATTCCATAGTCGTACCAATCTTTGTTTTGGAAGTAGATTGGTAGCACTGGTTTCTTAAAGTTACGGTTTTATTTTGAGATTGGGGGTAGGGAGAAGGATGCCGTACAATTCTACAGTTCAAAACACAAAATTTAATCTAATAACTATGCTATTTTTTAGGTAGTATTTGAACTTAAATTATAGTTGTGTAAGCTGGTGTAGTTAGTATTCTATAAAGCACATTTTTAAATAAAATTGACAGGGTCAAAATCTACAATATCCAATGTTGTTTTATCTATTATTTTAAATACATCTACAACTAACCAAATAACATCAATATTCTCAGCATGACAAAACTTCACCAAATTTGAATTTGGTTGTTCTGAATAGACAAGAAACTCCTGCCTATTCACTATTTCCATTTGTTGATGAACTATTGAAAAATTATAGTATTTTAACTGTCCAACTCCTTTTACAGTTTGTTTTTCTTGATCTGATAGCGACTCCTTGATTGTTTTAACTTCAAATAATAACGTGTTTTCAGGTCTAACAGCTAAACAATCAAACTTACCCTCAAACAGTCTAAACCCTTTTGACTCGCACAATGAAGCCAATTTTCTAACTATTTGCTGATGAAGAGCAAGTCTGTCTTGACGAATTCTGACAGCTTCTGTTAAATCTATGCTTACGGCAGAAACTTCATTAAAGATTGGAGCAGTGGCAATTTTATCCGCATCAACTAATCTAAACTGCGAATATCGAACATCGTCTTGATTTACGGCATCATCTGGAACTTCTGTTGTAATTTCATCCTCAGTGATTAGAATTTCACCTACTGGATATGCTTTGTTGTTTTGTCTTCTTATATCTCCGAGTTGTTCAGCAATAGCTGGCAAAATTTTGACAGCATTTCTTGCCATAGAAACACTTGTTCTTGTTTCTTCAATTATTTCTTCAAAGGTACTTTCAGCTAAACTGAGTATTCTCTGGTATTCCTCCTCAGAGTCATTTTCTGCCTCTAGTGCCAGCATTAATTTTTTTGTTTCAATACCAGGTTTTTCTTGAACCAATTTAATTAAAATTCGATAGGGATGACTTATCTCCCCGTCTGTCCCCTCCAATCCTAACTGCATAAAAGAATTCTTCCAAAGATTTTTTTTAATTTCTGAGGAGGGAGAATTTAGTAACTGAGTACCAGTTGTGCTTAACAGTCCATTTCTATCCTCAGAAACTATGAGAAATCCTAACAATTGGAATAATCTTCTAATATCTCTTGCTACTGTTAGATAACCTCTGTTTGCTCTTGGTTTCGTTTGTTCTCGCTCTAAAAACTCGTCAATAGTTAGGTTGCTATCTCGATAAGTGTATATCTCATTTCTTGTTAAATACTCTCCAAAATTATCATCTTGCAAAGAAACATTACCTTCAATTAGTTGATTTATAACAACTAGTGCATTGAATAGTTTGTCTAAATCATTAAATTGATGTGGAAAATTTTTCATATACTATTTTAAACTAGTTTTTAAGATATTTTCATCTGACTCAATAAATCTGTAGACTCATTGAGTCTTTTACTTGCCATTTCTATATATTCCTGATTCAGTTCAAATCCAATAAATTTCCTATTGTTGTTAATTGCACTCACACACTCGCTACCAGAACCAGCAAAGGGTACTAACACTATATCTTCTTCATTGGAAAAATGCTTCACAATTCTATCGCACAAACTCAATGGTTTTTGAGTGGGATGATTAACTTTTTCATTTTCAAATCTTTTACCTGCTAATACTGGAAATTTCCAAACATCCCCACCATGCTTTCCTTCGGGGTTTGGAGTCCAAACTTTACCATTTTTAGTTATTTTATTTTTCAATCTTTTTTGGCTTTTGTAAGGTTCTCTGATTTTATGATAAGTAAATTGATCAGATTTTGAAAACCATAACAAAGGCTCATACATAGCAGCAGGGGCTTTTTGATAAGAAGAAAAACCATTTTCATAATACCAAATAAACTGCCTTCTGTATTTCATATCAATATGATACAAGTGTACTTGGATAAAACATAAATAATGATGAATCCCATAAATAAAAATAGAACCACTTGGTTTTAGCTTTAATTTAGCTAAATCTATCCATTCTTTGGACCACTCTAACCATTCATCCAATTTATTCCATCTTGTACTCGAAGAACCAAAGTTTTTGTTCAAATTATAAGGGGGATCGGCAATAATCAAATCAATTGATTCATCGTCTAATTCACGCATTCCCTTGATGCAATCCTCCTGATATATCTTATTGTACACTATCATGATTACTTGTTGTTTTGAAAGATTAAAACATTTTGGTGATGCAAATTAGGAACAAAGGAGAAGGGATAGCCATAAGGATAAATGCTCTTGTGTCTCTGATATAAAATTCGAATTCCCTTTAATTTAAAATTTCCTTGTTCTTCAATTTTTTTGGCAAGATCGGCATGAAAAACATAATACTTATCTTTTTTACGAAAATCACTAACAACAATATTCATATATTTTCCTTTCTTTAAGTACTTTGAACAAGCATCAAAAAAAGCTGACAACTCATTTAAAAAATCTTCATACTCAATAATATTTGCCAAATCATTTTCTGCCTCACTGTATTTGTGATCCAATCCATTCTTTACTCTCTCTCCGTTTTTATGGTCAACTGTATTGAGAATATTCCAATAAGGAGGACTAGTAACTATAAAATCAAAGAAATTTGCGTTGAATTGTTTAATTTGCTCTATGCTATCACCAAGAATTAATTTTTGTTGATGCTTATATTTATTAGACTCATCAACTTCAGTATTAATTCGCTCTATACCCAATTCATGATATTTAGGATTCAGCTCTATTCCATACCCCAAACGATTATTAACAGCACATGCTTTGACAGTTGATGCTACACCTGAAAAAGGATCTAGTATTTTATGATTTTCTTTTGTATAAAATTGTATCAACCGTCCTACATCCTGATAAGAAAATGGAGCAGGGTGCTGCTTCTCAATTTGAGCATTTTTGTGATTTGCGCCTAATCCTTTTTGGCTAAATACGGATACTGTTTCTGGAAGCCACTCTTTTGCTGTTAAATCATTGAGTGTATTATTCAAGGCAAAAGCTGACTTTTCCTTAGGAAACATTATAGCATTGGCCTTTTCAAGCTCACCATTAGAGTGAAATAATGCTACATTGTCCCATTCGGCTATAAATCTCGCTGGAATTCCCAATTTATCTTTTTCTTTTAATAAGGAATCAAGCTTTTGTCTAGCTTGTACATTTATTGACGGTTCTTCAACGGGTATTATTACTCTGCCTTTTTTTTTGTAAAGGAAATATCTCATAGTTGCTATTTGATTTTTGTATTTACATCTTCCAATCTCTCAATTACTCAATAATTGGGGAATCGAAAGATAATTTACAATTATTTTTAAGAATAATCAAATTTTGAGTGGTGCTTCCCTTTATATTTCTTCAATTATTGATAGAAATATTTAATCACGTAATAAAACATAAAAGTTTCATTATATTTTCAAATTATATTCTCTAAATAAAACTTGAATACCTTTGCCAAAATTATGATGTATACTTAGAATATCCTAATTTCTTAAGAAAGTTTTTGACTCCTATTGAACATATAAAAACAACCAAGCTCACCACAATGGGCAAACTTGGTTGTTCTATAAATAAGCTATTGGATCAATACTGTAGCTTGTCTATTCTAATACTGAATCTTAAACCCTAAATCCTTGTATTGCATTTCCTCAGAGGGCAACAAAAACTTATTGCCTTGTACATCGAGGTATTGCAAATTTTTTAGTCCCTTTATGGTAGGGGGCAGCTGCTTAAAGCTGTTGTTATTGAGGTACAAGGATTCTAATTGAGTGAGATTGTTGATGTTTCTAGGCAGTGCTTTTAAGCCGTCGTTTTCTATGTGTAGCGACTTTAGATTAGGAAGCGTACGAAGAACGGAGATGTTTTTTCTGAGGTTTAGATTTTTTTCATCGTTTAAGAAGAGTTCTTGGAGATTGACCAAGTTGCTAAAGGAGGAAGGCAGCACTTCAAAGTCATTGCCACTCAAATCCAATACTTTTAGATTTTTTAAGTTACCAATTTCGGCTGGTATGGTTGCTAGGTGATCATTTTTTAGGCTCAAATATTGTAGATTGGTAAATTTGGCCCAATCTATATTTGATAATTGCAATTCTTGATTGCTCAAGTCGAGTTTGTAAACATTTTCGGGGGCTTTGAGGGCTTCCTCTAATGAAGAAAAAGCTTCTGCTGCTGCAATTGATGTAGTAGTAGGCTGGGCATTTATATTATTGAGGACAAGCGCAACAAGAAACAAGCAACTAAGTAGACCTTTTTTCATAGTTATAATCGAGGTTAATGAGTTAATAGAGCAATCTTGCTGCATTATTGGAGTGTGCTAACAATGGCTGCTTCTATTGGTAAAAACACCTATTTCCAAGAAATTGTTCTTCGATGGAGCTGTTATTAAAATTATTTGCCCTATACCCGGCTCCACTTACTCAAAAAGACTACTTTTTATCAATTCAAACGCCTATACTCACTAGGACTCATGCCTGTTTTGGATTTGAATATTTTGCTAAAATGCTGTGGGTATTCAAAGCCCAAATCATAAGCAATTTGGCTAATCGAACCCATCGAATTCAAGAGTTTGTTTTTGGCACGCTCAATCACATACAGATGAATATGCTCCTGAGCATTTCGGCCTGTTTCCTTCTTGAGCAAATCACTCAAATAATTGGGCGACAAGTTCAAGGACTGCCCACAATATTTGACCGAAGGGATGCCTTGTTCAAGTTGTTGCTCTGTATTGTAATAGGACTTTAGCAGTTGCTCAAATCTGGAAACAGTATCTTTGTTCAGGTTGGTGCGGGTATAAAATTGCCGATCGTAATAGCGCAAACAATAATCTAAGAGCAGTTCTATATTGGTAACAATAAGCTTTTGGCTATGCTTGTCTATACTTCGATTAATTTCCTGTTCGAGTTTCTCCACCAGCTCCAAAAGCGAAGTTTTCTCCCTGTCCGAAAGGTGCAACGCCTCGTGCGATTCATACGAAAAAAACGAATACGCATCAATGTGCTGCCCCAAGTTTGAATTTCGTATCAGGTCAGGATGGAACAAAATGGTCCATCCTGTCTCTTCTGATAAATCTTCGTGTTCCCCATCAAACGTTATCACCTGATTGGGGGCTGTAAAAACCATTGTCCCCTCCTGAAAATCATAGGAATTGCGCCCATACTGTAACGTCCCTACAAAGGTAGATTTTAAGGTTATTTGGAATAAATTAAACACAAATTTGGCCTTGTTTATTGGCACATTTATCAAATGCTTTTGGGGGCGTATCACCGAAACCAAAGGGTGACTGGGTTTGGGCAATTGCAGGTAATCATGTACTTGGCTGATGGTTTCTATTTTTATAATCTCCTCCATATCAATAATTTATCGAACCGTACTCATAACTACTTTATCAAAAATTCTATCTCCAAAGTATTTACGCATAAACATCATAGGCTTGGCAAATTTGCCGGCCACATATCTGGTTTTGGGTTTTCTGCTGTTTACTGCTTTGCTCACCAAATTAGCAATAACAGAAGGCGGAGAAAGCGTGCCGGGTTTGCTGTACATTTCTTTGGTGGCTCTAGCTACTGTATTGGTCATTTCCTCGTATGGCGTTCCTTTCGATCTTTTTACCATGGGTTCGTGGAGCACATCGGCAAATTCGGTATGTATACCCCCCGGCTGTATCACCACCACATCAATATTGAATTGTTTTAATTCTAATCGAAGACAATCTGACCAGCCCTCTAGGGCGTGTTTGGTAGCATGGTACCAAGATCCAAGAGGCGTATAAATTCTTCCCCCCATAGAGGAAGTATTAATAATAGTACCACTTTTTTGTTTTCGCATCTGTGGCAATACCGCTTTGGTCATTTCGGCTAGACCAAAAATATTAACATTAAATTGCCGCTTCGCATCCTCCACATCCACTGTTTCTACCGCACCATATACGGCATATCCAGCATTATTAAATAGTACATCAATTCTTCCCTGCTCTGCAATCACTTGGTCTACAGCCGCTTTAATTTGTTCATTATCAGTTACATCCAACTTAATAGCATGTCCACCAGCCTGCACCAAATCATCCATTTCATGCACTCGTCGTGCCGCACCATATACCGTATGCCCTTCTTTTATTAATTTAAATGCGGTTACTTTTCCGATCCCTGAAGAAGCGCCAGTTATTAAAATTACTTTTTTCATTGTATAATTTTCTGTTGTTAATTTTTCTTTGAATAAAACTGTACCACAAAATTCGAGTAATTTTTTTGCTTGCCTGTATATAAATTACCGTTTGATGAATACATTTTACTGTTTTTGATTTTTTAACAAAGAAAAAAAAGCTAAAACCTCTTCATAATCATTTTTGTTGTAAGAAAAATAGGAGAAATAATTGTACCTATAGGAATTGGAAATAGAGTAGAGTTGGTCTACTATTTGAACAAACTCTAAGTGTGATTTTTTCCTTATTCAACAACTAGTAAGCAGCTTTTATACAAATGTTCATTCTCTTTACATGTACCCTATTCATCTTGTGTCACTTGATTAGCGACTGCTGGACACAGGGCTATCAGGTGTACCAAAACCCTAGATGTTGGTTGCAGGTATTGACGATTGTATTGGTGGTTTATGTGGCTGGTGCAACCTACTTTTGGGGATAAAAATAACGAATAATGCTGTACAACAACAGCCCAACAGGCCCATACATCAGCGTAAAAATCAAACAAGGCACCACCATAAAATGAGGCACTCCACGCTCTTGGCTGTCCTGCAATTCCCACATCCCCACAAACAAATCAAAGGCTAAATAATGCACCCAGCCCAACAACATCACCTGATCTTGTCCAAAAGCTGCCTTGATGGCTTGCAAGGACATAAAATCCATGCTGCTGTTGTTGGTAGTCATTACAATCATCACCAACAAACCTCCATAAACCAGCGCATACAACAACACCGGCCATTTTGATGCAATCATCTGTTGGGTAAATTTCCATTGGGGAACTACCGCCATCAAGAGCCAAGGCAACAACACACTAGAATTGAGTATCGTAAACGCTGTATCTAAATTCATAATGGTTATTTATTTTTTCTTTAAACTCAAATCCAAACTCTTAAAAGAATGCGTCAAGGCCCCTACCGAGATAAAATCAACCCCTGTTTCGGCATAACTACGCACCGTTTCTAAGGTAATGCCCCCCGATGCCTCCGACTCAAACTGCCCGTCAATTCGGGCAACTGCTTGGCGCAACAAATCGGGTGTAAAATTATCCAACATAATGCGGTTGATTTGGCCTACAGCCAATGCCTCTTCTAGTTCCTCCATATCCCGCACCTCTAGCGTAATTTCCAAATCCAAATTTTTGGCTTTAAGATAACTTTGGGTTTGCAATACGGCCTGTCTAATGCTTCCGCAAAAATCAATATGATTGTCCTTTATCATAATACGATCGTACAAACCTGTGCGGTAATTGGTCGCTCCCCCTATTCGCACCGCCCACTTCTCCAAAAAACGCAATAAGGGTGTTGTTTTGCGGGTATCCAAAATCTGCACCTCCAAACCCTCCACAGCATTGGTAAATTGTCGAGACAACGTAGCAATTCCACTCATTCTTTGCATGGCATTCAAGACCAAACGCTCTGCTTTGAGAATCGAACGGCTCTTGCCACGCACCTCAAAAGCAATATCCCCCACTTTGATAGGCTGTCCATCCTCAATAAAAACAGCCACCTCAAACTTGGGGTCAACATAATGAAAAATACGTTTGGCCAATTCTACCCCTGCCAACACCCCATCGTCCTTCACCAACAATTTGGCACGGCCTTCGGCATCCTCTGGCACACAAGCCAAGGAAGTGTGGTCACCATCCCTCACATCCTCATAAAAAGCATTGCTAATAAATTGATATAATTCTCTTTCCTCTATCTGCTGCATTATTTTTTATGTTTTAATTTTTTATTATTTTAAATCTAAAGCCGTTCGCTATTGATAGCAATTATCACTAAAGCCTATTGCCCAGGGCTGTTAAGTTCTGAAAAAATGATTTTGAACATTGTTGAGAAAAACCCCGAAGGGCAGGGCTGTTAAGTTCTAGAAAATGCCTCCGAATATTGTTGAAAAAATCCCGAAGGGATGATATTATAATAGTAATAATGCTATAAAATGCCTAT
>CAYULH010000111.1:0-19054 GCA_964445645.1 uncultured Aureispira sp.
TTTAACAATTGATACACTGTATCAATTATTAAATCGTCCCTTCGGGATTTTTTCAACAATACTCGGAGGTATTTGCTAGAACTTAACAGCCATGCCCCCAAGTCCCTTAATTGTTTAAATAAATTTACCATGAAAAAATATCTTTGTCTACTAAGCAGCTTGCTTGTTTTGGCAGCTTGTCACCACCACCATGACCACGAAGGGCATCATCATGGAGAGGATTTGCCACCGCTCATTAGCTACACCCTACAACAAGGCAATATAGAAGCCTTTGTGGAACTGTTGCCGCCCATAGTTGGGCAAGAGCAGAGCATAGAAATCATTCTCAGCCAATTGCAGCCCCTACAGCCCTTGGCCGCCAAGGTACAAGTGCAAGTCAACAAGCAAACGAGCATCCCACTCAACAGCAGCAGCCAAGGAGTGTACAGCACTGCTCTATTACCCCAAGATACCCTCCCCCAACAATTGACTTTTTGGGTAGCTACAGATAGTCAACAACTCCAATTTGAATTGCCCCCTTTGCCTGTAGCAACAACAGCAGCCAATGCCAAACAAACCATTTATCCTCAAAAGGATAAAGTAGGCAACATTGCCTTTGGGCCTGCCCAAATGTGGAACAGTGATTTTGTTCTCAGCCAAGCCCAGCAACGTGCTATTGGCCAAATCATCCACACATCGGGCAGTATTGAACCAGCCAATAGCAACCTCATTACTATGGTGGCAGGTAGAGATGGGGTGGTAAGCTTACGCAAAAAAAACTTAACCTCTGGCACAGCTGTACAAGCAGGCGAATTGTTGTTTAGTGTAGCAGGCAGAGGGATTGTATCAGACAATTTGGAAATGAATTTTGTCAAGGCTCAATCCAATCTAAAACGCCAAGAAGCCAATATAGGACGCAAACGCCAACTCTTGGCCGAGCAAATTATTGGACAAAAAGAATTTGACGAAAGTCTCAATGATTATCAAGTGGCAGAGGCGGAATATAACAACATCAAAAAAGTATTTAGCAAAGGCTCTAGACGACACTTGGTAACTGCGCCCACCAAGGGTTTTTTGGCTCAAGTAGGCGTACATGAGGGCGAATTTGTGCAAGCAGGCCAACAACTAGCCACCTTGCTCCAAACCAATCGCCTACAAGTTCGGGTAGATGTCTCGCCCCGATATGGGAGTTTATTGCCACTAGTGGTGGATGCCAATTTTATCAATCCTTATAGCAATAAAGCCTACAGTTTGGCGAGCTTGGAAGGCAGTATTTTGTCTTTTGGTAAAATGACCAGCCATGAGGAAGGCCATTATTTGCCTTTGTATTTTGAAATCAACAACCACCCTGATTTGCTCCCCGGAACACTCATTGAGGTTTATTTGAGTACAAAAGCCAACACCTCACAACTCTGCATCCCCAAATCTGCTGTACTCGAAGAAATGGGTAGTCAGGTGGTGTTTGTACGAAGAAGTGGTGGCAGTTATGACAAACAAGTCGTACAATTGGGGGCTACGGACGGCAACTATGTAGAGGTGCTGCATGGACTCTCCGAGGGAGATTATGTGGTTAGTCAAGGAGCCTTGCGTATAAAATTGGCTTCTATGACTGGCACCGTTGATCCTCATGCGGGTCATAATCACTAAATCCTTATCAACCTTTTAATTGATTGGAGCTATGCTCAATATTCTAATAAAAAATGCTCTCCAAAATCGCTTTACTGTCTTAGCATTGGCAGTGGTCTTGTTGCTGGTAGGCGCTTGGACCAGCACTCAGGTAGATGTAGATGTTTTTCCTGATTTGACTGCCCCTACTGTGACCGTGATGACAGAAGCAGGTGGCATGTCTGCCGAGGAGATAGAACGCTTGGTTACATTTCCCTTAGAATCGGCTCTAAATGGCGCACCTGATGTACGTAGAATTCGTTCTTCCTCTACCGCAGGCTTGTCTACCATTTGGGTAGAATTTGATTGGGGAACAGATGTTTATAAAGCTCGGCAAATTGTAAACGAGCGGCTCAATGCCGCCCAAAGCCGCCTGCCCAACAACAGTGATGCCCCCGTAATGGCTCCCATTGCCTCCATTATGGGCGAAATTCAGATGATTGCACTCAGCTCAGATAGTTTGTCGAGCATAGAACTGCACGATTTGGCCAATTGGTACATCAAGCCTCGTTTGTTGGCCGTAGAGGGCATTGCCAAAATTGTCATTTATGGCGGTTCAGAAAAAGAATATCAAGTGCTGGCTGATCCCGCTCGGCTCAAGTTTCACCATGTTTCCTTAGATGAACTGCACGAGGCTCTTTTGCACCTCAATCACAATGCCTCAGGCGGTTATCTGGAACAACATGGCAAGCAGTACCTCCTTTCGGCCAAGGGGCGCATCCAATCTCTCCAAGACATTGAAACAGCCCTAGTAAAAATGGACGGCCACATAGCTGTGCGGGTAGCGGATGTAGCCCATGTCCAAATTGGTGCCGCCCCCAAACAGGGCAATGCCTCTATCAATGGCAAAGATGCCATTACCATCACCCTGCTCAAGCAGCCACAGGCCAACACCTTGGCACTCACCCAAGCAGTAGACCAAGTGCTAAAAGAACTGGCCAATAATCTGCCCAAAGATGTGGTACTCAATCCCAACTTGTTCAAGCAAAGCAATTTTATTGCTACTTCTATCCATAACCTTCAGAAAGTGCTGTTGGAGGGTATTTTTTTTGTAATTCTTGTCTTGTTCTTATTCTTAATGGAATGGCGAACCACCTTAATTTCTGTGCTGACCATTCCACTTTCCTTGCTTGTTAGTATACTACTGTTGTATGGTTTTGATTTTTCTATCAATACCATGACACTAGGGGGCTTGGCTATTGCGGTGGGGGTATTGGTGGATGATGCTATTGTGGATGTGGAGAATGTGTACAAGCGGCTTCGGCAGAATGCTATTTTGCCATTAGAACAACAAAAAAACAAGCTGGATATTATCTATGAGGCTACTTTTGAGGTCAGGGCCTCTATTCTCAATTCTTCGCTCATTATTATGGCCTCGTTTGTGCCACTTTTCTTTTTGGATGGTGTAGAGGGGCGTTTGTTGCAGCCGTTGGGCTGGGCTTTTTTGATTGTAATTGGGGTTTCTCTGTTGGTAGCAGTTGCCATTACCCCTGCCCTGTGTAGCATTCTATTACAACCCAAAGCACAAGATTTGGAACAACAGGCGGTACAGCACACTTGGCTGCTCCAACGGCTAATGACAGCCTATCAGCATATTCTAAACAAAAGTTTGCAACACATACCTTGGGTGTTGGGTGTGGCTGTATTCTTATTGTGTAGTGCGCTGCTTACCCTCAGCCAATTAGGCCGCTCTTTTTTGCCTGATTTTAACGAAGGTTCGCTTACTATCTCGGTGGTCGTGCCACCCGAAACCTCGCTTACAGCCACCAATTTGATTAATCAACAAATAGAAAATTTATTATTAGAATTACCTGAAATACAATTGGTTGGACGGCGTACAGGTAGAGCCTCTATGGATGAACATGCTCAGAGTCATTATGCTTCTGAAATTGAGGTACCTCTGCAAATGCAAGAGCGTAGCAAGGCGGCCGTGCTGACCGAAATTCGTCAAAAAATTGGGCATATCCCCGGTGTCACTATCAATATTGGTCAGCCTATTTCTCATAGAATAGACCACATAATTTCTGGCACCCGTTCCAATATTGCCATCAAACTATTTGGCGAGGACTTGACGACCTTGCAACAATTGGGGCATCAAATCAAACAAGCCATTCAGCCCATAGAAGGGGTGGTAGATGTTAATTTGGATCAAAAAACAGAAATTCCTCACTTGTATATTTACCCCAAAATAGAGCTGTTGGCACGCAGTGGCATTACCATTGCCGAGTTTTCGGAATTTGTAGAAGTGGCCTTGGGGGGCAAAACTGTGTTGCAGGTGTATGAGAATCAGAGAAGTTACAACCTCAAATTGCGTCTACAAAAAAGCAGTAGAGATGAAATAGAGGATTTGCAGCAGCTCACCATTGAGAATTATGAAGGAATGCCCATCCCGTTTGCCAAGGTGGCACATATTGTATCGAGCAGCAGCCCCGAACGCATCAATAGAGAAAATGTGCGCCGACAATTGGTGATTGCGGCCAATGTTGCGGATAGAGATTTGCGGAGTGTGGTGCAAGAAATTAAACAGAGGGTTCAGGAACGGGTGGCATTGCCCGATAGTTATTACTTGGAGTACAGTGGTCAGTTTGAGAATGAGGAACAAGCCACCAATCGTTTGTTGTTGACTTCTATACTGGCTTTGTGTGTAATTTTGTTTTTGTTGTGGCGAGAATTTAAGGATGTAAAATTGGCCGCTATTATTTTGCTCAATTTGCCCTTGGCACTTATTGGGGGGGTGTTTATGATTTACATCAGTTCGGGTATTTTATCTATTGCAAGTACCATTGGTTTTATTAGTTTGTTTGGCATTGCTACCAGAAATGGCATGTTGCTCATTGCCCGTTATCAGGTCTTATTGGCCAAAGGGGCAGCTTTAAAAACGGCCATTGTAGAAGGCTCTATAGATCGCCTCAATCCTATTTTGATGACAGCCACTACAACCGCCTTGGCACTGATTCCCCTATTGCTGGCTAGTGGGCAGGCGGGCAATGAAATTCAGAGTCCTATGGCATGGGTCATTGTGGGTGGCTTGATTTCGTCTACGCTGCTCAATCTATTGGTGATTCCTTGTACTTTTTATTTATTAAAAAAATAATTATGAAAAAATGGCTATGGCTGTGTTGTTGGTATTGTAGTGTCATGCAATTGTCTGCTCAGGGGCGTATTTCTTTGTCAGAAGCCCTAGAGCGAGCACAAAACCAACAAGTGCAATTGCGAATGCAGCGCCTTTATTTGCAACAACAGGAAATGCTCAAAGATGCAGGAAAAGGCCATCCAGCAGCAGGATTTGGTTATGGATTTGAAGAATTGGGTGCAGCAGGCTCAGGCGTACACAGCCTGTACTTCAATCAAAGTTTTAATATGCCCCGAGTAGCCCAAAGCCGAGCACAATTGCAAACAGCAAGAGTCGCTGCGGGCAACAGCCAATTGGAAAGCATTGCCCTGCAATTGGAAAGAGCAGTGGCCCAACAATATCAACAAATTGTTTTTTTTAAGAATCAGGGCTTGCTCAATCAAGAATTGTTAGCCGTGTACGACTCTATTGTGTTGGTGGCACAAAAGCGAGCCACGGTAGGCGAAACGGGCCCACTCCCTTTGCTTACCACCCAAACAGCTCAACAGCAGCTCCGTCTACAACAGTTGCAAAATCAACAGCAAATAACTAGTAATATTGTTCTATTGCAAATGCTGTTGTACGACAGTACTTTTACGGATATAAGCGATAGTTTGTTACCATTTCCTATATTAGAAAATAGAGCTACAAGTAGCCAAAATCATCCCTTGGTGGTACAGATTGAACAACAAAAACAGGTATTGGAATACCAAAAAAATGTTTTAAAGAGTCAGTGGCTGCCTCAACTAAATTTGGGTGTGCAATTACAAGTAGTAGAAGGCATATTTCCCAATGTTGCTGGTCAAATTGGCTGGAGTGTTCCTCTATTTAAACAAGGGCTGAATGCACAGATAAAAGGCAATGAAATGGCACAACAACAACTATTGGTACAGGCGGAGGGCATGGCACAACAAATTGAATTGGAGCAAAAAAATGCTTGGTTACAACTACAATCCTTGCAACAACAAATACAGTATTTAGAAACAGAGATTTTGCCTACACTTATTACACAACAAAACCTGCTACGTAGATCTTATCAATTGGGCGAAATCAACTATCTCAATGTGCTTCAAAGCCTCGAACAGATTTTAGCCACTCGCCAACAGCATTTAGAACTACTTTTGAAACTAAACTTACAACTTATTGATTATCAATATTATTCTAATTAATGTTTCAAAACACATTTCATCTGACAATTTAAGGCATATATCGTTTTTATTTACTAAATTATCCCTAATAAAAATTAGCTAATTATCTGACTTTCTAAATGTTAAGCTACCAAAAGCAATTTTCTTATTACAAAAAGCTAAAGGTTTTTATTTTTTTGCTGTTATTTAAAAAAAGAAGTAAAGTAAAACTTTGACATTAGAATTTTTTGCTGCTATATTTATGAGCCTGACCTGTCATTAAGACCATTTTTATCATGAAGATTCCCATTGTATATTTGGTACTCATAAGTTGTTGTTTTTGCATAATTTCGCCTACTTGGGCCAATACTTATGTTGGAAAAACAATAACAACCAACACCACTTGGACCAAAGAGGGCAGCCCTTATATTGTTACAGAAGATGTTGCTATTCAGCAAGATGTTACTTTAACCATCCAAGAAGGTTGTATCATCATATTTTCCCAAAAAACCCAAATGGTGGTAGAGGGAAATTTAGAGGCAATTGGGAGTCTTAACAATCCTATACAATTTGTAGGTAGAGGTGCTGTGCCGTGGAAAGGATTGTACTTTGCAAAAACCTGTAATGATTATAACCCGACTACCAAGAAAGGGGTAAAATTTGAACACTGCATATTCAAAGGTTCTAATGCGAGTGAAAATGCGCTCTTACATGCTAGAGGCTGCCACCTTTCGTTAAAATATTGCGAATTTGAATCCTGCAATACTGCTATTCTGATTGAACGACAATCGAGGTTGTGGTTGGAATATTCTACCATCAAAAACTGTGACAGAGCCATCACCATACACAATACGAGCCTTGCCGAAGTATTGCACAATAAATTTCTCAATTGCAATTCTATTTTATTAGGCGGCACTACCAAGTTTCAATACAATACCCTAACACGTTTTACAGGAGCTGGCCGACACTCTGGCCTTGTTGTTTGGATGTTGGGAGGTGGTAAAATTACAATTAGCTACAATGAATTTCAGAGGTTTGAAGATTGTGTACTCAAAATCTATAAGTTGACCCATCGTTCTTCTGTCTTAGTGGAGAAAAATAATTTCAGAAACAATCTCATCAACCTAAAACTCTCTTGTCAGTATTATGGTATAGGCAATGTAAATATTAGTTATAACAATTTTCACAATTACCGAAACTACCATGTACAAATATATGGTCGCTGTGAAGATGCTAATCCTGTTGTCCTACCTATTGGACGCAATTATTGGGGCAATTCGACCTTAGATGATTTACAGAAAGCCACTGCTGACCACAGCCAAGACCCCCAACTAAGTATTATGGTGCAGTATAGTACACCACTCGATGAAGCTATACAGCTAAAATAAGTGGCATTTTTATGCTCAGTATTAGACATTATTTGGATTTTTTGGAAGGTACAACCACCAAAATTAAGGCAATCCCCATCTCTGTAAGCAAATAAGCGTGCTTATTATTATTTAATACTTCGTGGATTATTACCAATAAAATTAAAATTATGAGAATTCTAACACCTTTGCTTGTAGTGGGCTTTGCTAGTTTTTTTTGGACAGCTCCCTCTCATAGCCATAGCACTTTCCAATCTTTGTCCTCTACCGAATATAATGCGCCCCAAAACTTAGCAGATGCCAATAATAAATTTGCAATAGAGTTATTCAAAACCGTTCAATCACCTGATAAAAATGAATTTATTTCGCCCTACAGTATTTCTTCAGCACTGGCCATGACCTACCTTGGGGCAGGTGGTTCTACCGAACAATGTATGAACCAAGTTTTGAATTTTACAGGCAATACAGCCCCCTTTCACAGCAAATTTGCCCAACTCAATCAAACGATTAGTAGTATTAATAAAACCAACGATTTAGAGCTTAATATTGCCAATAGGCTTTGGGGCGCACAACAGTACAAGTTTAACCCTCAATTTCTAAAAGAAACCAAAAAATATTACCAAGCAGGACTAGAGCGAATCAATTTTGAGGAGGCCAAACAAGCAGCCAAAACCATCAATGAATGGGTGGAACAAAAAACGAACAATAAAATTAAAGATTTATTGTCGGCTCCTGCGGTACAAGCCGCTCGTTTGGTGCTAACCAATGCTATTTATTTTAATGCTGCTTGGGCTATTGCTTTTAATGAAGAAGCTACGCAAGACCAGTACTTTTATTTGAAGGATAACCATTCTATTATTAAGCCATTTATGCAAGTGCAGGGCTGGAAAGCGAGTGAGGAGGTTTCTAAGTACAGATACCAATATACAGAGGACAAGGATGTACAAGTGTTAGAAATCCCTTATGCCGACAACAAGGCTTCTATGGTGGTGGTATTGCCTAAAGAGCGTACAGGATTGGCTGCCCTAGTCAATAAATTGAACAGCAAACAGTATAAACAATGGATGAATAATCTAAAAGTCCCCAGCTCCAAACTAACCATCAATCTCCCCAAATGGACCAATACTGCTGAATACCAACTGGCCAAAAACCTAAGGAATATGGGCATGGGATCAGCCTTCTCTGATGCAGCTAATTTTTATAAAATGTCTGACCCCTCCGAAACACCCCTCAAAATTAGCGAAGTTATTCACAAGGCATTTGTAGAGGTTTCTGAAAAAGGCACCGAGGCCGCAGCCGCTACGGCTGTTATCATGGTAGAATGTTCCAGTGTGGCAGGCCCTTCAAAGGTAGAACCACACATTTATTTTATTGCCAATCACCCCTTCTTATACTTCATCAAAGACAACCAAACCAATAGTATTTTATTTATGGGCCAAGTGACCAAGCCAGAGTAATAAACCTATGGCACTCCAATTCAAAGCATCTTGAGTAGGTGTCAGCAGCTTTTCTAGTGACTGGCACCTACCACTAGAAGTATCAATAATTCCCCTTCCTTATTGCTCTGCTCTACACAAGAAAAAGTGCCTAAATTATATCACCTAGACAATATTTATCAACCACGCATATCCAGCATATAGTTTAGTTTTCTGCTCCAAACTGCCTTCATAATTGGTATGAAGTTGGCACTAACAATAATAAACACACATGCAACGTTAAAGTAAAGACTTAAATATTAAAAGATTATTCTTTTACGATCTAGAATTCTTCAAAATATTGTGTATCTTTATCTATAATGATACCTTGTGGATTGGTGTGTTAATTAAAAACTATTCTTCACAAATAGTATTATTACTTTTCTGGCTTTTTAATGTGCTTATACATCTAGTTGGAAACAAACCTTATCTAAATCCTTCAGAAATAAAAAATCAGTCTATGAAATTAAAAACAATTACACGTTCTCTTTTAACAACTGCTTTTGCTATCTCAAGCATTTCACTCTTTGCACAACATAACAACGAGTTATTCAACGATGGAGCACTGATTACCATTGAACCGGGAGCAGAAGTACATGTTTGGGGAGATGTTCACATGCAGGGGAATACAGGTAATTTGACCAACAATGGTTTGCTCAAAGTACAAGGTAATATGTACTCTGATAATAATTTTCAACAACGTGGCACAGGAACTACCTTGTTAGAAAATAGCGATGTCAATACCACCGAACGCCAGTTTATTTCTGGTAGTTATGCTGTTCGTGGCGGGGTTGGACAAATTGGAGTAAACGATGGTTCTTTTTACAATCTAGAAATTAACAACAGCCAAGGGGCGGTATATCTAGTCAATACAGTAGGTGCTAATGTAGCAGATGTTAGAAATACCATCAACTTTGATCCTAGAGGTTTGGGCCCTACACAAGCCACCAACTTGGTCACCGATGATATTGGCCTAACTGGTGCGCCTGCCTATCCAGCCAATGGTAGTGCTTATGCTGCTGTATTTGGAATGATGAATGATGCTCCCGGTTTGGGCAACTACATCAACGATACTTGGCACCAATCAGGCGGCAATAACCTTTCTATACAAGACAATGGTTATATCATAGGCAAACACCGTCGTGCTATTGACCCTGCTGGTGGTGTATATGGCTATTTGATTGGTTTGGATCCTGCTGCTCCAGTAGCCAACAATGGTAGCCAACGTGGTTTTCAGTACATGCATTTAGATTTTAGAGCCAATAACTATGAGGTGATAACAGGTCACTTTGAATCGGGTAGCCCCAATAGCAGCCAAGGAGCTGGTATTGAGTGTAGTGGTTATAATATGGATCAATTCTGGGGAACTCGCCACGGAGAATGGGAATTTGATGACATCAACAATGTAACTGGTGGTGGCATTTATGAAGTAAGTGTTTGGCCTCAAGATCCAGTTACGCCTTGGTTTGGAACCGTTTGGACCATCTCCAAAGATGATGTATTTGTATATCCAAACTTTCCATTGCACAACAACTGTGGCCCTGGACCAACAGGTTTAACTCGTCTTGGATTCGAAGATTTTTCTTCATTTGGTTTGGTTTCAGGGGTTATTTTCTTAGATGTAGAAATTGTAGACTTACAAGCTACCCCTATCAACAACAATTATATCAATGTTAATTGGACAACCAACAAAGAAATTGACTTGGATTATTTTGTTATCGAACGCAGTACAGACAATGCCAATTTTACACCACTTACAACACATGATGCGGTGGGTAACAGCCAAGTTGCACAAAGATATTTTATTGATGACCGTGCAGTATTGCCCAATATCAATTATTACTATAGAATCAAATCTGTCAACCTAGATGGTAGTACCAATTACACCAACTCTGTTGTGGCTTCGCTCAAAAAAGAGGGCAATATTCAAACAGTTAACCTCTTCCCTAACCCACTACGCACGGGTTCAGCTACGATTGAGGTAACTTCTGAATTGGACAAAGATGCTTCTATCACGGTCTATGACGGTATTGGACAATTGATAATGATGCGTGATATTCAAATCCAACGTGGACTGAACACCTATCAAATTGATGCACAAGACTGGCCCGGTGGCGTTTATTACATCCACCTCAATAGTGCTGATGCTTCTACTGTAAAAGAACTAATCAAAATGGACTAAGCTTCATTTTTTACTAATAACACCAAAAGGCTATTCTGACTAATGTTGGAGTAGCTTTTTTTATGTACTAAACTAAGCTTGAAAATCCTTGTTGTAATGATGGACAACCAAACATAGTATTCTACCTATTTAGATTCAGTCCAATTTAATTAACAAAAGCAACTTTTTTTCGTTTTTTTTCTCGAACTTTGTGGGCATATTTGCAAGCACACCTAAAACAGATTAGTTAATCTTGCCAAGATGCTCTTTCTTTAAAGAAATCAATTAGCATGACAACAAAAAACAATTCTGTTGCCTTATTCTGGGGATCAGATTCAGGCGTAACTGAAGAAATTGTAACTGTTTTATTAGATTTGTTGCCTGATCAGCAAATTGACAGTATTAATGTTTTTAATGCTACTGTAGAACAGTTTGCACTTTATGAACATTTAATTTTAGGCTTATCAACTTGGTATGATGGAGAATTGCAAAGTGACTGGGATGAATTTTTTAAACAGTTTCAGCAGATTGACTTTAGCAACAAAAAAGTGGCACTCTTTGGCTTGGGCGATCAAGAGGGTTATGCCCAATTCTTTATAGATGGTGTGGGAATCATTGGGGAGGTAGTGCTTAAGAATGGAGGAACTATCTTTGGGAAATGGCCCATACAGGGTTATGAATATGAAGAATCCAAAGCTGCAATAGGGGACTACTTCTTGGGATTGGCTATTGATGAAGACAACCAACCCGAACTAACGGACGAACGCCTAGAGCAATGGGTGGCTCAATTGCATCAGGAGAATTTTTTTCCTAAAAATTAAAACAACAAAAGTATTTATTAAAAAACAGAGGTATGACACGGATCGAAACGGATATTATCATTGTGGGGGCGGGCCCTTGTGGCCTGTTTACTGTATTTGAGGCAGGACTACTCAAGCTCAAATGCCACTTAGTTGACTCTTTGCCACAGGCAGGTGGCCAACTGACAGAGATTTATCCGAAAAAACCAATCTATGATATTCCAGGTTTTCCTGATATTTTGGCAGGAGACTTGGTAAAAAATTTACTGGAGCAAATTGCGCCTTTCAAGCCGGGGTTCACCCTTGGCGAGCGTGCAGAATCCATTGAGAAGTTAGAAGATGGACGTTATTGCTTGACGACAAATAAAGGTACAGCCCACGTAGCACCTGTTATTTGTATTGCAGGAGGATTGGGTTGTTTTGAGCCACGCAAACCACCCATTTCCAATATTGTAGATTTTGAAGACAAAGGCGTAGAATACATCATCAAAGAACCCGAACTATACCGCAACAAAAAAATTGTTATTGCTGGCGGAGGAGATTCTGCGCTAGACTGGACTATATTCCTAGCAGAAGTAGCCGCTGAAGTAACCTTGGTTCACCGCCGAAAAGGGTTTAGAGGGGCCTTGGATTCTGTAGAAAAAGTAGAGGAATTGGCCGCCAATGGCAAAATCAACTTGGTGACAGAAGCGCAAGTGATTGGCCTAAATGGCAATGAACACCTCAATGAAGTAACCATCAAGCACAAGCATGAGGGCGAGTATACACTGGCCGTTGATCACTTTATTCCTTTGTTTGGATTGAGTCCCAAGTTGGGACCTATTGGCGAGTGGGGATTAAATATCAATCGTTCGGCCATTGAGGTCAATACAGTGGATTATAGCACCAATGTACCCGGAATTTATGCGGTGGGTGACATCAATACTTATCCCGGCAAGCTCAAATTAATTTTGTGTGGCTTCCACGAAGGCACCTTGATGGTTCAATCTGCCTTTAAGTATATTTATCCTGACAAAAAAGTGCAGTTTAAGTACACTACTGTTAATGGAGTAAATGGTTTTGAGTAAATACTCACCCCGCTCCTATTTTTGCAAGAGACAATGCCACCAAATTGGAGTGTTGTCTCTTGTTTTATACATATACACTCTATTATTATGAACTACTTTGAATTTTACAACCTTCCTATAAGCTTTGAATTGGATGAAAAGCAATTGCGCCAATTGTTCTTAAAAAAAAGCAAGCAATACCATCCTGATTTTTATACCTTGGAATCAGAGGAAAAGCAAGCCGAAATCCTAGAGTTATCCACCCTGAATAATGAAGCCTACAAATTGTTAAAAGATCCCAATAAACGCCTCAAATATGTCTTGGAACTCAAAGGCTTATTGGGCGACCCCAAAACCAATGCACTCCCTCAAAGTTTCTTGATGGAAATGATGGAGGTAAATGAGCAGGTCATGGAATTGCAGTTTGATTATGACGCAGCCGCCCACCAACAGCTTCAACAAGACTTGGAAAAAGCTAAAACAGCACTCAAAAATACAGTACAAGCCTTGTTGGAAAATTATGAGGATGCGACTGCCCAAGATGAGGATTTATTGGCAATTAGGGATTATTATTATAAAAATCAATACCTCAAACGCTTAGAAGAGAATATCAATAGTATTGGTGCATAACTAGGAACTTTGTTGGAAATGGGACTGTTTTTAATGCGGTATCAATAGAAATTATTGTATTATTATAACAACCAACACCCACAAACATGCACACACTGTTCCCAACCAAACGCCTAAAAACCAGCATTACAGCAGGGATTTTCTTCCTTCTAACCACCTTTCCCTACATTGCCCATGCCGAGGCATTCAAAGGAGGATTTCTTTCGTCTAGCACCGAAAAAGCCTTGTTTTTTATAACAATAGGTCTGTTTATTATACTAATTATTGGAGGATTTTTTATTTTAAAAGGAACATGGGAATGGCTGCAAACAGGTAAAACAGACCAACTAAAAATTTATTTACCCAAAATAGGGATAGCCATACTCAGTGTATTGGTTCTGTCTCTTTTTGCCTTTTTTATGTAATGCTAAACTTTCCATTTTCTTGCTTGTATTTAGACGCTATCTTTGACTCTATTCTGCAAAATATTGTATCTTCAAGCTATTGCTATTTTTTATCATAATGAACATACACTATACACTATGTTTAGTACATACCTAAAACAACTACACCCTTTTCTATTTTTTGCCCTATTACTTGGCACATTCAGTATTCAGAGCTGTAGTAGTGACGAACTTACCAATTATCACGAACGCCTGATTGGTGAATGGCAATTGAGCAATGCAGGTGATTTGCAGCCCTTCTACAACGAAAAAGTTTTTGTACTCAAGACTGCTACCATGCTTTTTAATGATGATGGCACGCTAGAAACCCGTATTATGGACGGCAACAACAACAAACAATGGATTGTTGATAAGGGTACTTGGTCGGTCACTCAGTCGTCTAATGCCAATAAGCTGGTTAAGAACGAAACCATAACCATCAAATCAGATACAGGGCCTTTTTATGATGCCATGTATATTTCATTTATTGATGAACGCACCTTTTTTATTTCAATCAATGAATTGGAATATGAATTTGTAAAGCTCTAAGCCCACTACCACAACAACCAAAAACTTCTCAAAATAACCGATTATCATCCACCTCTCTTCTATTTAATCGAGGGGTGGTTCTTTTTTATGGCAATCAAAAAATAAACTGTAATTTTGCCCTTAGTATTTCCATTTAGACTAGTCACAAGGTTTGAACAACAGAAACATGCGTATTGGAATTTTTTTTGGTGGAAGCTCTAGAGAGCGTGAAATCTCATTTGCAGGGGGGCGTACCGTTTATGACAACTTGGACAAAAGCCTTTTTACTCCTGTCCCTATTTTTGTAGATAGTTTAGGACAATTGGTGTTGCTGCATTGGTCTTATTTGTACAAAGGCACGATTCGAGATTTTTACCCTACCGCACAGCAGCTACCCGCCAGCCCCAACCACTTTCAGGTATACATAGAAAGCCTAAACGAGCTTTCGGCCGAGGCACGCCAAGAAGCCCTAAAAGAAATTGGGCAACCATTGAGCCTAGAGCAATTGCCCCAAATTATTGATTTTGCCTTCCTGGCACTGCACGGCAGCTTGGGCGAGGACGGCCAACTGCAAGGGCTCTTGGAATTTCTAAAAATTCCTTATTCGGGTTCGGGCATTCGAGCCAGCAGCATTGGTATGGACAAATCCTACCAAAAAAAGCTCATGGAAGCAGCAGGCTTTGACATGCCCAAGATGGTCAGCATTAGCCGTGCCGACTGGTGGAGCGGGCAATTGTTGGCACAATTGCAGGATTGGGCCAATGACCTAGCGCTGCCCTTGGTGGTTCGGCCAGCCAATCAAGGCTCCTCCATTGGCGTACGTATTGTACACCAATTGGAAGAGTTGGCCCCTGCCATTGATGCTGCCTTTTTTATGGAAACACTTGCTGCTGCCCAATGGACAGCCTACAGCCTAGAAGAAAAGGTCGATTATTTGCGTGTCCTCACCGATATTCGTACAGGAATTGGGTTCCCCTTGCAAGAGCGCAACAGCCAAACACTATTGTATCATCCAGAGGCACTATTGAACTATTTGGACGATTACTTTGAGCAAGGCCATGCCAGCATTACCTTGCAGGGTTTGCAATCGGAACATACCGTGGTGTTAGAATCCTTTATAAAAGGTAGAGAATTTTCTTGTGTGGTGGTAAGAGGCGAGCAAAACGAAGCCATTGCCCTGCCGCCTACCGAGATTCTCAAAGGGCAAGAAGTCTTTGACTATCGCTCCAAGTACTTGGCCGGACTCTCACGCAAACGCACGCCTATTGATTTGCCTTATGCCCAAATTGAGGCCATTTGCAAGGCTTGTGAACGTTTGTTTTCCTTCTTGGATTTTAATACTTATGCTAGAATTGATGGTTTTATTCAGGAGGATGGACGCATTTTTCTCAATGACCCCAATACCACTTCGGGGATGTTGCCCTCTTCCTTCTTCTTTCATCAAGCCGCCGAGATAGGACTCAATCCTTCTCAATTTTTGAGTTATATTATTAGAACCTCTCTACAGGAGCGCATTCAAACCACCACCAATATTGGGCAATATGAACATTTGCTCACTAGTCTGGATGCAGCTTTGGCACAACAACAGCAAGCAAGCACCCAAAAGGAAAAAGTAGGCGTTTTTCTAGGCGGCTACTCCTCTGAGCGACATATTTCGGTAGAAAGTGGGCGCAATATTTATGAAAAATTGGCCAGCTCTGATCGTTATGAGCCACTGCCTATTTTTGTAACAGGCAATGCTACTGCCCACCAATTGTATCACATCCCCATCAATTTGCTGCTCAAGGACAATGCGGATGATATTCGGGATAAGCTGTTCAATTATCAACAACATCCCATTATCAAAGACATCCAGCAACGTTGCCGAGCCATTACCGCCCGTTACACCCAGCAACCGCCTATTTTTGCGCCCCAAGAATGGAGCTACGAGCAACTGGCCCAACAGGTGGACAGTGTATTCATTGCCCTGCATGGCCGCCCCGGCGAGGATGGAGCAGTACAGCACAAATTGCAAGCCTTCCAATTGCCGTTTAATGGCTCGTTGGCAGCTTCTGCGGCGGTTACTATTGATAAATACGAAACCTTGCAACGCCTAAAAGCAGCAGGCTTGACGGTTACAGAGCAATTGTTGGTGCGGCAAGAAGCGTTTGAGCAAGATGCAGCAGCCACCCTTAACAAGATTGAGCAAACCTTGAGTTATCCGTTTATTGGCAAACCTGTGGATGATGGTTGTAGCTCGGCCGTAAAACTCCTCAAAAATAGAACACAGTTGGAGGCTTTCTTAAAGGCTTTGTTTAGAACAACAGCGTTTGTAAATACTGCCAATAGTCAGGTATTGCAGCTAAAAGCCAAAGAGGAGTTTCCACAAAAAAACATAGCCCTCTTAGAAGCTTTAATCACTCAAGAGGATGCCACGCACTTCCTAGAAATTACAGGCGGTTTGTTGACGCATTATAATGAAAATGGGAGCTTGCGATATGAAATTTTTGAACCTTCAGAAGCTTTGGCTACAGGGGAGGTATTATCACTAGAAGAAAAATTCTTGGCAGGAGAAGGGCAGAATATTACACCAGCTCGATTTGTTACGCCTGATATGCCGTTTGACCACGAGCATATTTCCAAACAAGTTCGTGCTACCTTGCAGCAAGCTGCCGAACTCTTGGAAATTACGGGTTATGCCCGAATTGATGCCTTTGTACGCATTTATGAAGATGGCCGAGCAGAAACCCTTATTATTGAGGTCAATTCCTTACCGGGAATGACTCCTGCTACTTGTATCTTTCATCAATGTGCCATCAATGGCTACAAGCCTTATGAGTTTATAGACCAGATTTTGCAATTTGGCGCACAGCGCAATCAACAACAAAACAAAGAGGCAATCACTGAGTAAGTGCCTTTATATAAATTAGACTAACACAGCATCATGGCAAGTAAAATACGCACCTTTTTTGGAGACCTTTGGACTTTACGCAAGTTTCTATTGACTAACTTACTCGGTTTGGCAGCAGTCACCTTTGTCATCATTCAATTGATCCTTTGGGGTTTGAATTGGTATACGCTACATGGAGAATCTATTGAAGTGCCCAACTTAACCAATATGAGCATAGAGGAAGCCGAAAAATTACTCAGAACACGCAAATTGGACTTAGAGGTGGTGGATTCTATTTGCAAAGGCAATGCGAATGGTGGCATTATCAAAGAACAAAACCCCAAGCCTGAGCAACGGGTAAAAGAAAGCCGAAAAATTTATTTGGTCGTAACCAAACACGACAAGTGTACCGTCAAAATCTATTACGACCAGCTCATTGGTCGCTCCAGAAAGCAAGTGATACGTTTCTTGGAACGCAGCAATCTCAAAGTAGGAAAAACCATCTATCGCCCCGGTGGCAAAGCCGAAAACACAGTGGTAGCAGCCTCTTTTAATGGTGCGCCTTTATTTGTGGAAGTAAACCCCACCAAGGGAGAGAAAAAGCCTGAAGATGGCCGCCCTGTGCCTCAAGGTGCGGCTGTAGATTTGGTAGTCTTGGAGGGTATTGATGCCTTGCCACAACGAGTACCCGATCTATTGTGTGATACCTATGGCGCAGCCGAATTTGCCATCAAAGGCAGCCAATTCAATCTAGGACAGGTGCATGTGAGTGGCAATATGGTAGATACCCTAGGTGCTTGGGTTTGGAAACAACAGCCTGCCGCCAACTCTAAAGCCAGAATGGGTTCGGGTATTGAGGTGTGGCTCACCACAGATTACCCTGCTGCTTGTGAGGAGGAGTTATTGCCCTTGCCGCCTAGTGAAGATAATGGGGTGGAGTATAATGTTAATGAGGAGGAGGAGGATTTTTAGGTAGAATATTGATGTAAAGATGCGAGGTATTGCATCTCTACATCAATACCTAAAATGCCGCACCTTAAACAACTGTCCCAAGCCCACCAAAAACAAGAGCAGCACTACAAAGGCAATGCCTAGAAATAGGCTGTAATTGTCTATAGTCAGAAAATGGTACAAGCTCCAATAAGGCCAAAAAGTGGGCAAAAAAGCAAAGCAATAGGCATAATCAGGCACAAAAAAGGCAGCCACGGGTAGCACTACAAGGAGATTAAGCCCCTTGTACCAAGTCATCCCCTCCATTTTGTTGCCAGCTAGGCTTGCCACGGCCAAGGCCATAATAGGGGCCATAAAAGCAAAGAGCAAGGAAAAAAGCCCCCACATAGCCCAAGAATAGCCCGTAAAAAAGGGCTGTGCCAACAACACTACAAAAGTAGATAGGGCAGACAATACATAGGGCAATAACAGCCTGCCCAGCAGCAATTTATTCTTAGAAATAGGTAAAATCCCATATACCTTGGCTACTTCACTGTCCTTCTCATCCAAAAAAACAATGCTGTAGATAAAACCGTACATGGTGGCCGCTTGGGTGCAAGACAAAATGACTACATAAATCATGTAATCGGCTGTAGCTGGATAGGTAGCCGCCAAATAAGGGCAAAACCAAGCCACTACCCCCACAATTATCAAAGGCATAAAAAAGAAAATGCGTAAAGAGGGATCTCGAAAAATAAGCTTAAAATCACTGCTCGCTGTTTTAAAAATAGAAGAAGACATAAGAAAATTGTTTGAGATAAATCCTAAAAGGATAATATTGTAATCTTGTATAAGAGACTCTGATTCACTTCACAAGTCCTGAAAGGTAGGGCTGTTAAGTTCTGGCAAATACCTCCGAATACTGTTGGAAAAATCCCGAAGG
>CAYULH010000112.1:0-3471 GCA_964445645.1 uncultured Aureispira sp.
ATAAAACTGCCATTGTCGAAAATTTTGTCACTCAAACAGGAATGCCCGAATTGTTCTTGCGTGATGATTTGCTGCTCAATCCTGTAGAATTGAGCCAGTATTTTGAAGGCAAAATCATTGGACAAGGTGCAGCCATAGAGGCATTGTGCAATGTAGTCAAGATTTTTAAGGCAGGACTCAACAGCCCCGGCAAACCCATTGCCACCATGATTTTTGCAGGGCCTACAGGCGTGGGCAAAACGGCTTCTACCAAGGCATTGGCAGCGTATTTTTTTGGCAAAGGCCAAAAAAAGTCGCCACTCATTCGCTTAGATATGAGCGAATTCCAACATCCAGCCCAGTTGGCACGTTTTATTGGGGCAGGGGGCGATGTGGGCAAATTGGTGCAAGAAATTAGGGAGCGTCCTTTTTCGGTTTTGCTTTTGGATGAAATCGAGAAGGCCGATCCTTCTATTTTTGATGCCTTGCTCACGGTTTTGGACGAAGGTTTGTTGGTAGATGCGTACGGCCGTGTGACCAATTTTAGGAATACCATTATTATAATGACTTCCAATTTGGGGGCTTCCAATCGGGCTTCTATAGGTTTTGGCAATGGCAATCCACCCAATTATGAGTCAGCAATTGGTCAATTTTTTCGCCCAGAATTTGTGAATAGAATTGACCATATTGTACTTTTTGATGCGCTCAAGCAGCAAGATATACGAGCCATTACACGCCTAGAACTAGCCGCCTTGGAGCAACGAGAAGGCTTTGATAAGCGTGGTATTCGCTTGGTATTCAGCGAACGTTTGGAGGCGTACTTGGCCGAAACGGGGTTTGACGAACGCTATGGGGCACGGCCTTTGCAGCGTACTTTGGAGTACGAAATTATTGCACCGCTGGCCAAGTGGTTGCTGGCCCATCCCAACACAAACCACACTACATTACGTTTAGATAGGGAGGAACACCAATTGACGATAAAATTGTAGGGTGATACCAGAAGGCTATATTTTGCAGCAGCATAGTCCGCACTGCAAAGCAGCATTCTGCAAAAGCATAATTATTATAAAACAGAATACAGTTTCCTTAGCGCTCTTTTGGAGAATGTTTTTTCTGCTTCTTTTGGGGAGCAGTGCCTCGCTGTGCGCCCAACAGGACAGCAGCCAAGCCCAACCCTTGAGCAATTGGCGCGAGAAGAGTTTTGTGCCCAAAGATACCCTAATCTTGGATAAACGCCCTGTTTTTCCAAATTCTATTACCATCAAAAGCACCCAGCCCATAGCCGATTCTACCTTTGCCGTGCAAGGCAATCGGCTTATTTTTGTGCAATTGCCCACCGATAGCCTTATTACCATTCGATACCGCATTTTTCCTTATAATTTGCAAGAAAAAAAACAGCACAAAGATATAAGTGCTATTGGCAAAGACTTGCAAAATGATGGTTTGATAGGTGGCGGTTATCGGTACAATCCTTATGCAACCAATACTGATGCCTTTCAGTTTGGCGATTTGGATTACAGTGGGGTATTTGCACGGGGTTTGTCTATTGGTAATAACCAAGATTTGATTTTGAATTCTAATTTTAATCTGCAAGTAGCAGGCAAGTTGGGCGATGTGGAGATTTTGGGGGCGATTAGTGATAATAATGTACCACTGCAACCCGAGGGCAACACCCAACAACTGGACGAGTTTGATCGCATTTTTGTGCAGTTCAAATACGGTCGCCAGCGGCTCATTGCAGGCGATTACAATATCAAACGCCCTGAGGGTAGTTACTTTACCAATTATTATCGCCGTTTGCAGGGGGGGCAGGCTTTTACCGACCTTAAAATTGGGCGTGGCCGCCTTCAAACAGATGCAAGTTTTGCGGTTTCCAAGGGCAAATTTGCCCGCCAGCAGTTTGATGGCGAAGAGGGCAATCAAGGGCCGTATCGGTTGCAGGGAAGCAATGGAGAGCCGTTTGTGATTGTGATAGCAGGCACAGAACGGGTGTATATTGACGGCAAACTCCTAACAAGAGGTGCTAATCAAGATTATATTATTGATTATAATTTGGGTGAAATTACCTTTACGCCGCAGCAGCTCATTACCAAAGACAGACGCATCCAGATTGAGTTCAGCTATACCGATTTAACTTTTTTGAGAACCATTGTCACAGCCAATACCGCTTATGAAAGCAAGCAAACCCGTGTGCGTTTTAATCTATACTCGGAGCAAGATGCCAAAGGGCAAACCGTGGCGGAATCCTTGTCCGATTCGGCCAAAGCCGTTTTGCAACGGGTAGGCGATGCCACCAATCAAGCTTTTGTATCGGGCATCAGTATTCCCGAACAAACGGGCGAAAATACAGGCGCTATTTTTTATGAATTGAGAGATACGTTGGTTAATGGCGTGCTGTACGATAGTGTGTTGGTTTTTTCTAATAATGAAGATTTGGCTATTTATAGCGCTCGGTTTTCGGCCATAGAAGGCGGTGGCAATTACATTCGGGTGCAAGGCTCGGCCAATGGCGTGGTGTACAATTGGGTGGCACCCGACCCCCTGACGGGTCGCCCCAATGGCACCCACGAACCTGTGCGCCTGCTCAATACGCCCAAGCAACGACAATTGTTCAATGTTGGCGTAGACCAACAATTGGGCAAACAAGGAAAGCTATCGGCCGATGTAGCCTTGAGTAATGTAGATGAGAATACTTTTTCGGATATTGGTAATAAGGACAATCAGGGTCTGGCGGCTCGGCTGACCTATCAACACACCATTCCGATAGCTTGGAAGCGAGCCGATAGCAGCAGCACCGATAGTTTGTTGCCCATCAAAACCAGCTTGCAAGTAGAAGGGCATTATGAGTATTTGGCGAAAGCCTTTGAGTTTGTAGAGCCGTACAGAACACGAGAATTTGCACGGGATTGGAACATTCAGGTGGCTCAAAAAACAGAGGAGCATTTGTACAAGGCCAAAGTGACCTTGCAGGATGTAGATTGGGGGCAAGTGTCGTATCAGTTTAGTGGACTAAACAAGGAAGCCTTGTATCAGGGCACCATGCAAACACTGGCAGCCACCGTACGTCAGGGGGGATTTTTACTCAAAACGAACAGCAGCCTTTTGCAGAGCAATACTTCGGAGAACAGCAGTATTTTTGTACGCCCTCGGTTGGATGTGTCGTATACCTTTAAGGACTTACTTAACTGGAAAATTGGGGCTTATGGGGAGTTGGAACAAAACAGCCAAGTAGATTTAGTAACAGACACCTTGCAACAGGCTAGTTTTTTCTACAATTTGTATAGGGTTTATACCGAATTGCCTGCTTCCAAAAAATTATTGCTCAAAGCTGCGTACACGAGGCGTTATGATTACTTGCCTGATCCTGATGGTTTTGTGGTGAATGCTATTGCGGATGCCATCAATGTATCGGGCAATTGGGAGCAGGGCAGGGGTTCTAGGTTGCAATGGAATATGACCTATCGCAATCTAAACATTCTCAACGAAGACAGA
>CAYULH010000112.1:3481-18399 GCA_964445645.1 uncultured Aureispira sp.
TTTGGGGCGTTTGGAGTATTTGCTCAATATCAAGCGTGGCTTTATTCGTTCGAGTACGATTTATCAATTGGGTTCGGGGCAGCAGCAAAAAATTGAGTACAATTATGTACAAGTGGAGCAAGGGCAGGGGGCGTTTATTTGGGTGGATAGAAATGGGGATGGCGTGCAGCAAGTAGACGAATTTGAACAAGCGCAATTCCAAGACCAAGCCGATTATATCCGTGTCACTTTGCTTACGGGCGAGTTTATCCGCACCAATAATGTGCTGTTGAGCCAAAGCCTCACCATTCGCCCTCAGGTCTTGATTCGCGCCAAGCGCAAAAAACAAAACAGCAAAGCTTCCCAAAAATTGCCCTTTATTTTGGATGCCTTGCAGCGTTTTTCTACCCGAAGCATCTTCAAGATAGACCGCAAAACTTTTGATGGGGCAGCGCAAGTGTTGGCTTTTAATCCCTTTCAGTTGGATGTGGACAATAGTGCCTTGGTGACGGTGAGTTCGGGTATTAATAATAATGTGTATTTTAATAGAACAGGCACTTATGGTTGGGAATTTAGCCAGCGCGACAATCGCAGCAAAACACTCCTAAGCACAGGCTTTGAAACCCGCAATTGGCAAGAATACAGCCTCAACCAACGCCTCAATATCAAACCCGGTAAGCGAGAGCAGGGCAAAGCTCCTTCGGCCGCCTTCCGAAACTTGCGTTTTCAGGCTTCGTGCCTCACCGCCCTCGGCCAGCAAAGCAACAGCTCGGAGTTTTTTCCAGCCCGTGATTACAGTGTGCGTTTTTACAAGGTGCAGCCCCAATTCACCGCCCTCTACAAAAAAGCTTTCCGTGTCATTCTCAAATACCAATATCAATTCAAAAAGAATGACATCAGCACCCTCGACCAACTCCAAAGCCACGACATTACCACCGAGCTGCATTACAATCAAGCGGCCAAAACTACCCTCAAAGCGGGCTTTTCCTTGGTGCAAATGCAGTTTGATGGCGACCCGACTTCGCCTGTGGGCTACACCATGACCGAGGGCCTGCAAGCCGGCAGCAATTACCTCTGGAATCTGTCCTTGGCGCAAGCCCTGTCACGCAATATTCAGTTGACCTTTAGTTATGAGGGGCGCAAGACGGGAGGGGCGGATAATGTGGTGCATGTGGGGCGGGCGGAGATTCGGGCTACTTTTTAGGGGGCTAATACAAAAAAAGGTTCATCAGTATTTGGTGGAGTTACATTCTTACTTTTCATAAACTTGATTTCTTCTTCTATCAAGTATTGTTTCCTCTTCTCTAAAAAGGCTTCAATTTCATTTTGTTCTAAAAGACTCAAACTATAATCTGTAATGAACTGTGAGTCTAAAACACCTTTATCTATTGTAAGTAATGGCATATTAGCTTCCTGTAGTATTTTTTTAATCTTAGAACGTTCGCTCAATTTTTGAACAACAACTCTGTTAGCTATATCCATACTCCATTTTCTATTTTTGATGATTGTAGCAAACGCTTTACTTCCATAATTGAGTAAAGCTGTATTAGTATCAATAGGTTTACCACTTATTATAGATTTGGGTTGTTTGGAGATTAGAAACAATATAAATGCTTGAATTCTTGATGAATTAGTATTGAAACTATCTGGTAGAGGTGTAGCTGGTTCCTCAAAAGACACTGTCTCAAATTTAAAGTTTGAAGCTTCTTCCTCAGGTAGTGCAGCATAGTTTTGGACCTCTTCTAAAGTGCTATTTTTGATGGAATTATTAACGGATTCTATTCCACAAAAGGAAGAAGTCCAAAACCAGCGTTCCATGGTAGTTTTTTTAGCTTCTGAAGGATTGGGACATATTCTGAAAAACTCACTAAATGCAATGAATTGTAGATAATAGGGAAGAAAACGGTGAGTTGGTACACCTATACGCTCGTGCAAGAATTGAACAGCTTTTAGAATTGCTTCTTCACACTCATCTACTACTTGTGGTAGTTTATTTTTGTCAATGACTTTGCCTTTATCTTTGTTTTTGTCTTCGTCAGTAATTTCTCTTAATAAGTCAATAGTGCTTTTTCCTTTGATTTTGATATAAATATCTTTACCTTCGGCTGCCAAGACAGAGCGAAATATGAGCATTCTATCAATGTCATTAAAATTGTATTCGCTCAATTTATCTTGTATCTCTGTAATTCTTGCAGAGAAGGAAAAGCTGCCTTCTTCTGTTTCTGAGTAGGTTAAAGCAGAATACATCATATCTGTGGACATTGGCTGACCCTCGGAGTTCAATCGTGCAAAAATATTAATGGCTTCTCCAATAGTCCCTCCTCTAATTTCTGTAATGGGAATTCTGTATGCTTTGATAATAGAAACTAAATTTTCGGCCTTTTCTACATATTTTACAGCTTTATTAGTATCAGTTATTTCTTTCATGATTTGCCGCGTCTGTTCTATGAAATCAACTGTTTTGAGTATTTTTCTTAAAGGAAAAAATTGTGCAGAAATGGGTTTGGTTGGTTTAATATGCTTGAATTCTTCTTCCTCCAAATCAAAATAAATTTGCCAAATTGAATTTAGGGGTTCTATTTTTTTTTGCTCTTGTGTAAAAGGTTTTAGAACTCCATATAAGGTAGAAAGTCTTTGGTGGCCATCTAAAATGTAACTTAGAGGATAATCCTCGGTTTTATTAATTTTGAATGGGCCTATTTTGTCTAAGGTAAGACAACTTTCTGTACTTGTCCAAAACAACAAACTCCCTATGGGATAACTATTATAGATACTATCAAATAATGAACGCATATGCTTTTTTTTCCAAACAAAGGGTCTTTGGAAGTTAGGTACCAAGAATTCCCCTCGGTCTATTCCACTAATAATATCGGTTAAGTGTTGAATATCTGGCTTTACAGTGGGTTGATTGTCTTTCATTACAGTAGTTGCTTGATTTTATCTATGATGGTTGATAGCTCTTGGTTGTTGGCTTTTTCTTGCGAATCTGTTTCTTCTTGATGTTTGATTCTATCTGTTAGGTCTTTTTTTGTCAGGGTTAGACTATCAAACAACAAAGGTAATTGTTGTTTGGCAATATACTTCACTTTTTCGCTTTTTCCTGTTCTGTGGAAGCCCTTTCTTAGCAAGTTGTGTTGTACTTCGGTTAAATTTTCAAAAATCGAAGGGATATTAGCCTTGCTTTTATTTTTGTCTTTAAACCCTTTTTCCAAGTCATAAAAGTCTCGTTGTTCCTCAGATAAATTGCAAAAAGTTTGAACAGCATCTTGTAGTTCAGGAGGCAGTTGCTGCAATAGCACATCGGGCAAGTAATTTTCCATTTCTCTTTTGTAGAGAATATGATAAGGAATGTTGTTCTTAGTACAAAAATCGGCTATGCCTTGTTGAGTTTTTCCAGGTATCTCATCCAAGGACTTTTTATCGCTGTCTATGATGACAAGTGTTCTCAGAAATTTAGTAGGATTGTGGCGTGGATTTTCCTTAAGTGCCGCTTCGATTGTATTAATAATCATGTTTTTTCCTCCTGCACCTTGGTATTGTAACCAGCCTGCATTTTTTGCCTCTAAAATAGCTTCAGCTTTGAATGTTCGCAAGATAGCATTGATAAATGGGCGGTCATAAAGAACATTTTCTAACAAAATAATAGCAGGTTGTTCTAAGTAGTAAAGTCCATCTTTCAAAGAAAATTTATCATCTGCTTTATCCTTGTTATTAGGAACAATAAAAATATTAGCAGTTGGTTTGGAATAGAAATTCTTACTGACACTTTTCTCATACAACTCTACAAAGAAATGCCCTGCTCGCTGGCCTAGTCCTCCAAGCCAATCTGATTGGTATATAGCTTCTTCATCATCTGGGAATATAGCTTGATGTTTGCCTATGCGTACAAGACGCATCAAGTCATCTATCTGTTCGTGCTGTTGCTGGTCGGTTGTGGTAATTACATCAATATCTATCGAAAATATCATAGCCTTAGTTTACTGGTCTCGTTGCGCCTTGCCAATGGCTTTTATTTCTTCATAATCCTCGGAGAAAATACCTTTGGGCCAGAAAGATACCTCTCCATTGGGGCTAATTTCTATCTTTTGCAGTTGACTGGCTTCGGCTTCTTCTTGATAATCGACCCAATAAATGACCACATTTTCAGCAGGCAATTTTTTTTCAGCAATTAGTCGTCTCAATCGAAGAATAAAGTTCTCGGAATGGGTTTCTATTACAAACTTAGAATATTCGGTAGCTGTTACAGATTCGGCTATCAGTTCGGCAATATCGCCATGAGCGGCAGGGTGTAGGTGTAGTTCGGGTTGTTCTATAATGTGGAGGGTGTTTTCGCTCTGTCTTAGGGCATGAGTAACGATGGGCAAACTTTGCCCTATCCCTTGGCCTATATATTTGAGGTTAATGTCATCCTCGGTTAGTAAAGAAAAGAAACCTAAATCAGCAAATTCTTTAACCATAATACCATTGATGTTCATTTTGGTTTTGTACCAATCGGAAACTCGGCGGAGTAGGTCACGGTTTTTGGACAGCAAGTAAGGACTTTTATTTTTGTTATCTCTAGCATTATAAAATCGTTCTATATCGGGGCGTAATGGCGGTAGGTAGTTGGTATTGATATTGTAAGACCATCTATCAATACCCATTTCCATACGTCGTTCAAAGGAAAGCCCCCTAAATATTACATCTATTTCTTGAGTGGTATTCGTATTCTGATAAACAATAATTTTTTGTTCAGCAACTCTAGATAAATTCAGTATACAATGAAGTGAGGGTTGAGAATTACCATTAACTTCAGTATCAAATTTATACTCTTCCACAACCTCTGATTGTAGTTCCTCATAATATCGGAGTGTAGTAGTCAAGTCAACAGAGAAAGAATTATTTTCGATATTAAGACTAAATTTTATAGGTCGTGTATCATGCTTTTTGTAAATCAAATCTTTAAAATTACCAGCAAAGTCATATTCTTCGGAATGATAGATAAGTGGTTTAGAGTGCGTTTTAGTAATGTTATCATTATTGGGTGCTATAGATTTGGCCAACATGGTTAGCAAGCGGAGAATGGCACTTTTTCCAGAGCTGTTTTTGCCTATCAAAATGGTAATAGGTTTTAGCTCTAGTGTTTGTTTGTCTTTGAAGACTTTATAACTTTCAAAAGTTACTTGTTGGATCATATACCTTTTTCAATTCAAGGAGAAAAAATAATAGTTACTCAATATAGTGTAATCTATGTTAAGTTAAAAATCCCTCCTCCATTTTATAAGAAGATCAACTTTTGTAGTTATTTTGAGGGACAAGAAGCCAATTCAGGAACAACACAATCGACCAATTATGCACAATTATACGCTATTAGAAGCGATTCCAGACCGAATATTGGAACGAGGATTTGATTATTACGAAAATGGCAATGTGCTAGAACTGGAGGAAATTGGGCAAGGAGAATATACGGCAGTTGTGGAGGGGATGGAGTTGTATACCGTTTATATCAAAATTGTAGAGGAATGTATAGTTTCAGAACATTATTGTACCTGCCCTTATGACTGGGGCTTGTATTGCAAGCATTTTGTAGCGGTACTGGAGGCTATTGAGGCTGGAGAATATACTTCGGCTACTGATAATGCCAATCATTATTATGCTTTTCAGCAATTAAAAAACAATATAGAAGGATTGAGCAAGGAAGAGCTACAACAATTGATATTGGATGTTGCCAAAAGAGATAAGCCTCTTCGAAGAATGCTGATAGACTGGTTGGAGGAGGGGCTGTGATTTATTAGACATTATTGCGAATAATTTTGTAGCGAAAAAAGCATCTTTTTCCCTCATTCATCGTTAAAAATTGACCCCATAGCGCTGCTATGAGCTAAATTTTTGCCTTGACTGATGAAAAAATCTCACTTTTTATCCCTGTACAACTCCATCCGCAATAATGTCTATTACCAATAATTTTTATTCAGAGGTGTAACTTTTTGGGATGTTCCTATTATACTGTGGGTAGTGTTGGACAAAAAAACACTACATTGATTATTTTACCTATTAATAAAAATCCATTATGCAGCGCATTCATTGTATTGTAATTGCCTTATTATTTAGCTTATCTACTATCACCTTGGCACAAAACTCTACTCAAAACCTCCTAGACAATCCAGACATCAGTTGGGTAGCCGAAGCCTACACTTATTATGCTCCAAGTGCTAATTCGGGGGAATTGGGCAAGAAAAAAATGAAAGAATTGTACCATATAGAGGAGCGGAATTCGGCGCGTTTGCTCAAATTGGTGGATGTAGTGAGCGATGATAATTTGTTTGGGGATGCCAAGGATTTGGCTAGTATTATGCTTCATTTGGATGCGAGTAAGGTGAAATTATATACCAATTCTGATCTAAAAAAGACCTACACTGCACAAGAATTTCAAAAGAAAAAGAACTCGATTGATACTCTTGTTACCTTTGACCCAATGCTCAATGAGGAAATTGTTCAAGTAATTGTAAGGGCCTTGAATGAAGATCAGGTAGAAGTATTTAAGGTGAAGCAGTTGATTTATTATAATAATAAAACCAAGCAGCTCAACAGTACGCCGGTGGCTCTTGCACCTATGGAAACCCTGCTGGACAACAAAGGGCAGGTAAAAGGCCATACAGAGATATTTTGGTTGTCTATTAATGCCCTTCAGGAGCAATTGGATTTGAACCAGCCCGATTATGAGTATGCCATTAGAATGACCCGAAACATCAATGAAAAGGATATGAAGGTGGTGAAAGGCAATTGGACTTTGGGGCAAGTGGTGCAGGATATGGTAGATTATGCCACTAAAAATCCTAAAAAGGTAAAATTGTACGAGAACATTGGCTATATGGAGGCCATGACCGCAACAGAAGTAGCCAAATTTGGCAACAATGTGGACACTATTATCACCTTTGATCCAGAGACTTTTGAAGAAATTGTGCAAGTGGTGACCGATAAATTTGATGCCAATGAGGTGAAATCGCTGCGTTTGGTGCAAGATTGGGTGTGGGATGCCCAACAACAACAATTGAATATTCGTTTGCTTACTTTTGCGCCCATCCAACATCCAAAGCCAAAGGCCAAAGGGTTTTTGAAGCCTTTGTTTTATCAAAAACCGGGGGAGTAAGCGGATTGGAATTGCTTTTATGGCTGCTAGTGTTTGGAAATTGTTATTTTGTGGGGGTATTGTTATTACTATAAGAATTGATAAGAGTTTATGTATATTAAATCATTGGCAGCTAGGAATATAGAAGAGGGCTGGGAATTGAAAGAAGTAGAGTTTGATTACAATTTTACTTTGTTGGTAGGTGTATCTGGTGCTGGAAAGACACAAATATTGAGGTCTATAAGCAACCTGCAAGATATAATTGATGGAAGGGTTGTTAATGGTTTTGAATGGGCAATCAATATAGAATTACCCAATGGTGAGTGCTATAAATGGGAAGGAGCTTTCTCTAGTAGAAGAGACGACCAAACTACACATATTATCAATGGAGAAGAACAAAGTAGTAATGGTGCCCTGCAAGGGGGGCAACCTGTTTTGGTTAGAGAACAACTGGTGGATGGAGCAGATAATAAAATTGTAGATAGAAATAAGGAAGAAACCCTGTTTAATGGTACTAAAGTCCCTAGACTTCCTAAGCATACTTCTACCTTAGCTATTTTTGAGGAAGAACCACAAATTGTACATTTAAAAACAATATTGGATAGAATAGTCTTTAGAGATAATACAGAGAGAACCAAACCTATTCACGCACCTTTATCCTTTGAAGAAGTACTAACAAAAATTAAAGTTAATAAATTAGCTGAACTAAAGGAGTACACACTACCCAATATCATTAAATTCTTATTGGCTATACGAAATGAAATACCTGTATTTGAGACAATTATCCATAGTTTTATAGAAGTGTTTCCTGAAGTTAAGAAGGTTGGAGCAGCAACAGA
This sequence comes from uncultured Aureispira sp., assembly GCA_964445645.1. Classification (GTDB taxonomy): domain Bacteria; phylum Bacteroidota; class Bacteroidia; order Chitinophagales; family Saprospiraceae; genus Aureispira. Next base: position 11,408 of record CAYULH010000112.1, read on the forward strand.
TATTTATGGTACTTCAGCTACTTATACAGTGGAAATGATTCTTAATGAGGATGATACTGGAGTTCCACAAGTAAAGATGTCCTCTGGAATGTTGCGTTTTTTGATGCTTCTAATTGATTTGCACCTCTCCCCAGACGGCTCCATTTTTCTAATAGATGAAATTGAAAATAGTTTGGGTATCAATTGCTTGGACGAGTATGTGCATCAATTGCAACATGCCAATCCCAATATTCAAATCATTGCTACCAGCCATCACCCTTATATTATCAATAACATTCCTTACCAGCAATGGAAGGTGGTAAAAAGAAAAGGGGCTGTTATTAGTGTGATGGATGCCGAAGATTTGGGAATAGGACAATCACGCCAAGAGGCGTTTATTCAGCTCAATAAAGTACTCAAAAAGTAGGGGCTGATGAACTGTTATTTTGTATTTGAAGGCCAAACAGAACCTATCGTTTACAATGAGTGGTTGAAGCTATTGGTGCCTGATTTGGAAGAAGTAGATTTTCCCAATCAGGTAGTCCATAACCAGTACGTTCAGTTTAGTGATATGGGCTTGCCCCAATTGTATCAAGTTGTGCAGGATGCTATTGCTGATATTAATGAAGCCGAGTCGCAGTTTGATTATTTGGTGGTGGTCATGGATGCCGACCAATTGACCGTAGAAAGACGTAGAGAGAAATTATTGGAGTATCTTGAAGAACACGTCAATGTGGAAAGTAGCTTGCACAGAACTTTACCAAGCTTTTGCCAATTAGTTATTATCGTTCAAAAAGTGTGTATAGAAACATGGTTTTTGGGCAATCCATCTTTTGTGCCAACACACCCCAAAGACTCGATACTGAGAGCCTACAAAGCCTATTTTGATGTTTGTGTGCATGACCCTGAATTAATGGCTGCAGATTTTGTTGCTGTTGATAAGTCAACCTTATTTGGTTGTTCTACACGCGCCCAATTTCATGCAAAATACTTCAATGAAGTGCTTAAAGAACGAACCAGAGCAGGTTACAGAAAGAGCAAACCCAAAGAAGTCACACAATCTTCTTATCTAAATCAACTCCTCAAACGCCAAAACGAAACCAAACACTTGGCCTCTTTTAAAACTTTTCTAGATTTTTGTGAAACACTCCACGCACAAATGAAGTAATCCATTCCCCATGAAAAAAACAAACGCCCTCCGCCTCCTAGACCGCCAAAAAATACCCTACACCACCATCAGCTACACCTATGATCCCGAGAATTTGGATGTAGCCCACATTGCTGCCAGCAATGACTTGGCATTGAAGACCATTTACAAAACCTTAATCCTAAAAGGGGACAAAACAGGCGTGTTTGTGGCGGTGGTGGCAGGCGATGCCCAGCTCAATCTCAAAAAAGCAGCGCAGGCCAGTGGCAACAAAAAAGTAGCCCTATTGCCTGTCAAGGATTTATTGGCAACCACGGGCTACATGCGTGGGGGCTGCGCCCCCTTGGGCCTCAAGAAGAATTATCCTGTTTATCTGGATGTTTCGGCCAAGGGCTTGGAGCTGCTGTATGTCAATGCAGGGGTGCGTGGTTTGTTGGTGGGGCTACAGCCCGATGACTTGGTGCAAGCTGCAGGGGCGGTTTATGGGGTGCTTGCTTGATGCTTGTTTTTATATGGGTATAAAAAACAAGGTCAATTCTTAGAGAGAATTGACCTTATATCGTACAATTAAGTTATTTGACTTATTTAAGGGTAGGATTTGTATTGCGCTTAAAAAAGCAAATAATACGGGAAATTAATAACATTATGGGAGAGTGTTTAATTTGGTTGTGCATGGTTTTGGAATGTTTGGAACAAAAAATAAATTGAGTGGGGGGTTGAGTTTAGTTTTTGCAATATACAATAATTTAACTCCTTGAAAAAGAAAAAGTTAAACAAAAAAAAGCAACACACCCAATTTTAAGAGGGTGTGTTGCTTTATTGTACCAATTGGCACTATATAGCCTATGAATAAAGGCTTAGAAGCTAAATTTCAAGCTTACATTCCAAGTACGTCCAAAGCCGTAGAAACCACGTGCATTGCCTAACATTGTCTCATAGCTTTCGCCGTCTCTGTAGTAATCGTTGGCTTCAGCAATGTATTTAGTATCGAGTACATTGTTCATGTTGAAACGCAATTTCAAGGTAGTTTTCTTTAGTTTGATACGGTACGTCAAACCAGCATCCAAAAGACCATAGCTAGGCAAACGCAAAGCTTGCAAACCAGCTTCAGAAGCAGCCGATCTAGAAGTAGGATCGAAGTTGGTATACAACTCCCAACCATGCCAGTAATCTACGTCAAAGCTCAATCCAAAAGGCAATGCGTATTCTACACCAATAGCAGCAGTAGTTTGAGCAGCGTCACCTACTTTTAGGCCATCGGCAAATACACGAATCGTGTCTACAACTACGTTGTTATCATCGCTAACCAAAGCATCTACATTGTTAGACCATCTCCAATCACCTACCGATACCATACCACGTACCGTCAAGCCACGAACAGGCTGGCTGCTAAAGTCCAATTCAATTCCTTGGTGAACAGCGTTTAAGCCAGACAAGTTAGCTGTAAAGTCATTTCCTTGAGAATCCGTTACACGTCTGAAGAATGATTTGTTGAGCCAACGAGTGTGATAACCGTTTAAGTTCAAGGCAATCTTAGAGTAGCGCAAGCCATAACCCAATTCTACCCCGAATACATCTTCGTTGGCAGCACCTTGGTTGATTTTGTTATCAAAAGTAGGGAATACTACGTCAAAGATAGGCGCTCTGGAGAAGTAACCCGTATTAACAAATACATTGTGGTTTTTGTTGATGTTGTAGTTAGCACCACCTTTAACGGTGTAACCCAAGAAGTTAGCATTGTCAGATACTTGGTTTCCGGGAGTGTAGTTGAAGTAATCTACACGCGTATAACCAGTGTTCGATAAAGCACCATTTACAAAAGCACTCAAACCAAACTTGCTAGTATATTCTACCTGACCAAAAACACCTTGCCAAGCTACCAAACCATCATTGTGGTAGTGAATGATGTCACCTTTTTGCTTCAAAGCACCTGTTTCTCTGTTAGAGATAGTACCGTCACCATCCAAGTCAACCATGTCATCTTGTGCATTAACATCTCTAGAATCCAACCAATACTCATTACCCAACAAGTCATCTACCTGGCGGTAGTGTTGGCCTCTGTAGTAGCGTACATCTACACCACCAGAAACAGTAACTTGGTCAGAAACATCAGCTGTTAAGTTAGATAGTATACCATACCAGTCATGAGAGTTGATAGAAGCACGACGAATCAAACCAGCACGCTCACCAGCAACCGCACCATACTGAGAAGTAACAGGCTTGGCAGCAATACCGTTAATATCGCTTGTACCTTTGTTCCAGTTGATAATATCATCTACACGAATCAAACCATTTTCGTCACGGAATCCCCAAGTACCACGACCACCAATAGAACCACGGTCACCCGTTCCGCCACCACGTCCAAAGGAAGCATAAGCAGAAGTAGCCAAAGTAACATTATCACTAATAGACCAGTAGTGGTTTAGCGCAATTTGAGGTTTGTGGTAGAAGTTTTTACGTACATTGTATACTTCACCAGCTTTGTAACCCCAATCAGAGTTATACGTCAATGAGCGAATGCTGTCATAAGTGATTAAGCTCTCACGGAAAGTACGTTGGCCGTGCTCTTGGAAAGCACCAAAGGCCGTAAATACCAATTGGTGTTTGTCGCCAAAACCTTTGGAGATAGACCCAAAGTAAGAACCTCCTTGGAATTCAGTTGCATCAATAAAACCATCTCCACGTGTATAAGCACCAGAGAAGGTAAATGCCCAGTCTCCTTTAATTTTACCAGTAGAGAGCGTCAAAGAACCACGCAAGTAATTATTATTACCATAAGCAATAGAGGCAGAACCACCCGCTTCTTGGTCAGTAGTTTTAGTGATAATATTCATCGTACCACCAATAGAAGAAATAGCCAAACGAGAAGCACCCAAACCACGTTGTACTTGCATAGTACGTGTCACTTCGCTCAAACCAGCCCAGTTAGACCAGTAAACCCAACCATTCTCCATATCATTAACAGGAATACCATTGATCATAACGGCAATGTTACGCTGGTCAAAACCACGGATGTTGATACGAGAATCTCCAAATCCACCACCTTGCTTGGTTACATAAACAGAAGGCGTGCTACGCAATACCTCTGCGAATTCTTGGTTGCCCAATTTATTTTCAATTTGCTCTGCCTTAACAGAAGAAACCGCTACAGGCGTTTTACGGTCAATAGCAATAGAAGCAACTACCTCTACTTCTTTGAGTCCTACAGAAGAAAGAGGCACCGCAATTTCGCCCGCATCAATAGCTTGGTTTGGCTTTACCGTTACGACCTTTTCTACAGATTCATACCCCAAGTAAGAAACAATAATGGTTTGTTCGCCTTCAGGAGCATTGTAAATTGTAAAATAACCATCAAAATCTGTTGCAGTACCCAAGGTAGGCGTTGTACCCTGTACCATAACAGTAGCACTAATCAACCCTTCATTGGTTGAGGCATCAATTAATCTACCCTTGATAGTGCCTTGTCCCCATGCAAGAGTGGTTGTTAAAAGAAGCAGTGTAAATAAAGATAAATACTTCATGTTTAGAATAATAATTTGATGAAACATTAGGATGAAATTCAAAACAGGGTCGTTCTCCTTATGGGCGCAAAAGTACTACCTGCCTATAAACTTAAAGGCATTCCTATGTTAACTCTTTGTTAAGAAAGTCATTGGATGGTTAAAATCATCCCAAAATCAAATTGAATAATAAACATTGTTGCTTTTCTATGTGTTCACCCAGTTGGTCTCACAACGAGCAATTTCCTCCTCGTCTGATAATCGTATTAATTGATGTCTATATTTTTGATTATCAATTTGTTGTGTTTTGACACGAACCGTATCTTTCCAGTGGCATTCTTGTTTGTAAATGATGTCTAAGCTCGCCAATTGTTGACTATACTTAGTATAACCATCAATGGTTTCAAACACCCACTGCATATAACGTACATTATTAAGATGCTCGTTAAAATCCATGTCATGCCAATTCACAATAAAATCCTTTTCCACATCTACCTGCTCCAAGTCAGGCAACTTATTGGGGGGATGGGGCAAGCATTGAGAGGTGTCAAATTGGCCTCGTTCTCTTATTTCGTTGGGGATGCGAGCAATTCTGCGTTTGATAGTGTGCATGAGAAGCCAAGTAGAGGAGGAGCTGGCAATCAATGCTCCTGCTTCGTCAAAAACCTTATAATCCCTGTAGGTAAAAATCTTATCAAAGCCAGCTGGGTGGGTTTGTATGGTAATGGTTTCGCCGAGCATAGGCAAGCGCATGACATCCAAGTGTTTACGCATAAGTACCCACGAAATTTGTTGAGCGCGCATATCCCAAGCCGATAAATTCAGTTCCAATACATTTTGGAGGGCAGCCTCTTGCATTAAGTTAATGAGTGCTGCGGTTGTAATTTGGCGATGACAGGTCACCTCAGAGGTGCGAACAGTAAATTTTCCTCTATAAATAAGTTCTTCTGGTACAGACATAATTGTAAGATTGATAAATTTGAGCGCAGCAAATATAAGATTTGTTAAGATTTTACGCTGTTCAAGCCCATTAAAATAATAGAATTAAATTATAGAGTAGATTGTAATTTAGAGGACAATGTGTATCTTTGCACTAGTGTTTTAAGCACATTAGACAAAAGTTCTTCTAATCACATATTATTATCTGTAGTATGCTCAGTCGTCACAACATTCGTATAAAAGTATTGCAATCCTTGTATGCTTATTCTCAAAGTGGAGGTACGAGTACGGCTATGGCCGAAAAAAGTTATTTAAAAGCTGTTCAAGAAAGTTATAGACTTTATTTGCTAAACATGCTTTACCTGATAAAGGTAGCCAATTATTCCAAAATAGATTTTGACATCAAATCTAGGAAGTTTGTTCCTACTGAAGAGGACAAAAAAGCAACCTTGAAGTTGTATAACAACCCTGTATTGGTTGCCTTGAGGGACAATGAGGATTTTCACGCCTGTTTGCGTCGTGAAAAGCTAAAGCCATTGATAGATGAGGATTTGGTACGTACCCTGTATCAGAAATTTGCCAAGTCTAAGTATCACAATACTTATTTGGAAATGGAAACAGTGCCCTTGCGTGAACATCAATACTGCTTGGTGAATTTGTACAAGTCTATGTTGGAAGAAGAACTGTTCTTGGATCATTTAGAAGATATTTCTCCCACCTCTGAAGATGACCAATCTTTGATTTTTGGGGCTATCAAGCGCTCCATTCGCCTCTTGCCCGAACAAGAAGATTTTTACGAACAACAATTGCCCAATCCAGAATTTGTACATGATTTTGGCAAAGAATTGTTGTACAAAGCTATTCGCTACGAGAAAGATTTGCAGGAAATGATTGTTGAAAAACTCAACAATTGGAAAGAAGATCGGGTAGCCGTATTGGATATGTTGTTACTCAAATTAGGAATTTGCGAATTCTTGTATTTTGAATCTATTCCTACCAAAGTAACCATCAATGAATATGTAGGCTTGGCCAAAGATTATAGTACCGATAAAAGCAAACGTTTTATCAATGGAATCTTAGACCGTCTGATGAAGGATTTGGACAGCAAGGGCAGAATTAATAAAGAAGGACGTGGCCTAAAAGAAAATTAGGCTTGTAGTTGATTATCATCTCTAAGATGAACATAACCTACAAGCAGCTACAGCACAATCTTCAAAATTTTCTATATCCATGATGCGTCTCTACTGTATAATAAACTTGATTTTATGGAGCTTTGTGGCTTACGCCCAAACTACAGCACTGCCCGATGCTTTTAGTGTTAGTTTTTTGTGGACAGACTACAATAGTTTGGATCCTATTTACCAAGCCGAACCCTTAAATGAAGGCCGTTTCTTGCATGCCGAAGATGTGAATTATGCGGTGGCATT
>CAYULH010000113.1:0-10912 GCA_964445645.1 uncultured Aureispira sp.
GCTGGGGAAAAAGAATCGTTTTTTAGCCCGTTTACTTTTTTAAGACTACTTAATAACAATATGACTGGCAATATTTTTTAAATCCTGCTTTATTTGGGATAGACTTGCTGCTATTCTGCATAGCGATGTTACCCTTTGAAACAAACGGCTATAAACAGAATCAGTGTATGGCAATTGTTCTTTGAGATAGGGCCATAGATTACCCGTTGTGTACGAACAGTTGCGTAAGAAGTTGTATAGGAGAGAATAATAGAAGTGACAAATAGAAAGTGTGTTCTTATTTGTCCTAAAAGTCAGCCAACAACAACTCGAATCAATAGTTTATTGTTGGCTGACGTATAATTTATTTAGAAGAAATTACTTCTTCTTCTTGTGACGGTTTTTACGCAATCTTTTTTTACGTTTGTGTGTCGCTATCTTATGTCTTTTACGTTTTTTTCCACAAGGCATATTCCTAGTATTTTATTAATTGTTTAAATTATTTTTCTTGGTTAAGACGCTCTAAGTATTGTTCCTTGGCACGTTTCATTTGTGCTTGCACAGCAGGTTGCCCTGCACTTAGTTCGTCCATTTTGTTGTAATGATACAACACTTTTTCCGAATTTTCTTCTTGTTTGTAGCAATCTATCAAAAAGTAGTGTGCTTCAAGCAAGATTTCTTCGGCTACAGGCTTGGTTTCGGCTATTTCCAATACTTTTTCGAAGCGTGGTTTTGCCTTGGCCAAATCGCCTGAACGGGTGGCCGATAAACGACCAAGGGTCATATTGACACGTACATTATTGGGGAACTCTTGGTCTAATTCTTGGAGCAAGCGCACGCCTTTCATGGGCATCACGCGTGCATCTACCGAACTTAACTCTAAGTACATGAGTCCTTCATTAATGCGATGTTGCAGACTATCGGGCTGCAAGGCTTTGGCTTTTCCCAATGCCTCAATGGCCTTTTGTGCTGCTAGTTTTTTAATATCATTTTTTTGACCAGCATTAAAAGCTGCCGCATAAGTCGTGCCAGCAATACTCCAAGCATCACCTGTTTGTAAAAGCTCGGCTACTTTCTTGGCATAATAGCCACTGGCCAAATAATTACCATTTTCGTACCACGTTCTAGAGATCAATTTCAAAACCTCTGCCTCTTCTTCAATAGTAGCTGCTTGTGCTTTTTCTTGGTCTAGATAAGTCAACCAAGCAGTTTGGCTTGAATCTAAGGTGTTTCTAGCATCAGCTAGAACAATTTCTTCTGTCAGAAAGTCTGCTGGATCCTCTTCTGTAGGTTGACCTTTTTTGGTAGAGGGGACAGTATAGCCCATTAAATTTAAAACAACCAAAAGCATCAACAATGTTATTGCACCAGTGACAACTGTAATCTGTAATTTGGATAGATTCATATTGTGGTTAAACAAAGCAGAGATTCTGAAAATGATGGAAGAACGGAGTGGTTTGGAGTGGTCTATTTAGACTCTTCTACGGTTACTTGATCCTTCACTTTGTTCACAAATGCTTTGGCAGGTTTGAAAGCAGGAATATAATGTGCTGGAATAACCATAGCTTTGTTTTGCTTAATGTTGCGGCCTACTTTTTCGGCGCGTTTCTTAGCAATAAAGCTACCAAATCCACGAATGTAAACATTTTCTTTGTTGGCTAGGCTCTCTTTTACTTCTGTAAAAAAGCTCTCCAATGTCATCAAAACATCTACTTTAGGAACGTTTGTCTTTTCAGCAATTCGAGAAACTAAATCAGCTTTTCTCATCTGTATACGATTGATTTTTACTTGTTAATAAACTAATTATGCTATAAACTCATTTAAGGAAAGGCAAATGTCTTACTTTTTTTCTAGAAATGGAAATGCCTAACCATTATTTTGGTCATTTTTATGAAACAAATAACATATAAGGTACTATTAGTGAGGTTTTAAGATTTAAAAAACCAAAAATAAAGAATAACAGCCCATAAAATCCCAAAACAATATCCCGCCAAAACATCGGTTAAGAAGTGTTTTTTGAGAAAAATACGGGAGTAACCGACCGTTGCAATCACTAAAAAACTCATTATCAGCACCCAAGTGTTTCCAATCCAATAGTGCATCATTCCCAATGATAAGTAAACAAAGGATATTCTAGAGGCATGAATACTAGGAAAGCTGCCAGCATCTATTTTTTCAAAGCCGCCTACATATTGTTGGCCATTGGGTCTGGGCTTGTGCCAAAAGTACTTAATTCCTGAGCAGACCACTTCATTCACAAAAAAGCCAATTAGTAATGGCGGAAAAAAACTAGCAAATTGTGGGTGATTGCTCAAGGCCATGAGGGCGACCAAGAGTAATAAAAAGGGATTGCCCAAAGCGGTAAAATCATGAATATACTCTGCGGTCTTTGTTTGGCGCAATGATGAACGCATTTCTTCCTGCTCTTCTTTCATTTATTCGTATGTTGTTACTTCTTTAACCGCCTTCCAGTTTTTGATAAAAAATAATAATCCCGAGCCAACAGTAAAAGCCAAAGAAGCCAAAATCAATAAGTGCATAATCCACCACATTACCACGGGTGTTCCCACTGGATTGGCTTCTGGATATAAACGGAGCATCAAATATAGATAGGCAAATGGCAAAGTAATCATTTGCATAACGGTTTTGGCCTTGCCCGACCAAGAGGCTGCCACTACTATGGGCTTTTTTCTCAATAAAAATATCAACCGATAAATAGTAATAACCACTTCTCTCAAAAAGATGGGCACAATCCACCAAATAGAGTACATATTCTCAAAAAAGACATCCGATAGAGCCACAAAACTCCCCAATACAATAATCTTGTCAGCAATGGGATCTAAGATTTTGCCCAGTTTGGTTACCAAATTGTACTTGCGCGCATACCAGCCATCCAACCAATCGGTAAAAGCTGCAATAGCAAAGAGAATAGCCGCCCACAAACGCACAGAAAAATCTTCTTGTAGCATCATATAAGGCACTATAAATCCCAAAATAATCCGTAAAGATGTAAGCGCATTTGGTAGATTCATAAATGGTTTATTCTGTTTTGAAAACCCCAAAATCTGTTCTAAAAATAAAAGCTCTCAAAAATATTCCAAAAATTAAAACCTTGTTTTTCAGGCCGAAAAATAGGCATTATTACTAAGACTATTGCCAAAGATCAAGTAAAAATAACGATTCTTTACTATTTCATCACAAGGAAATAACCAAGACCTCACTCTGCCAATTCCAAATCATCCGTTTTGTAACTAAAACTGCATCGGTGATAAATACATGCCCCTTTATCAACAACTGCTTGCCGATGTTTTTTGGTTGGATACCCCTTGTTTCCTTTCCAATCATAGGCAGGATATTGTGCATCCAATTGCAGCATATACTCGTCTCGATGGGTTTTGGCCAACACCGAGGCTGCTGCAATAGACAAATAACGCTGGTCGCCTTTGACCAAACAACTGTGTTCGATGTTTGGATAAGCATGAAAGCGGTTGCCATCAATTAATAAATGTTCTGGCCGCACCGATAAGGCATCTACCGCACGGTGCATAGCCAAAATAGAAGCATTGAGGATATTAATTTCCTCAATTTCTCGTGGGGTAGCCGTAGCCACCGCCCAAGCCACTGCTTGCTCTTCTATAATTGCACGCAGCAATTTGCGCCTACGCTCTGTCATTTTTTTAGAATCATTGAGCCATTTATGCTCAAAATTGGGAGGCAAGATGACAGCGGCCGCAAAAACAGCCCCAGCCAAACAGCCTCTGCCCGCTTCATCACAGCCTGCTTCGATTCTATTGGGTTCTAAATAGGCGTGCAACACTTTTATAACATTTGTTTTAGTGCCAAGATATACCCACAGTGTATTCCCTCATGTATATTATTAAACCTAAGTGCTTCCTCAATATTGGTTAAGTGGGTATCAAAAGCAACCGTGTAGGAATGATACTCCTTAAAAATACCTTCCTCCCAATCTTGCTCCAACCAATCTACTGAGGTTAACAAGAGATCGTATACCTCATCTACCATTTGCTGATCGACTGCTTGGGTAGGGTACGTACCTCTACTGTAATCGGTTATAATGGATTTTTCGACTCGAAATGGCAAACTGGAAAACCGGTAGCACAATATCTGTTGTACAGCTATACAATGGGTAATATTCCAAAAAATATTATTGTGGTGTGTAGGAGGAATATAATTGAGTTGTCCTAGACTAAGGTGTTCTAACTCTTCGGCAAGTGCCTCCCTAATTCCTCTATTCAAGCTTAATTGTTCTCGCATAAATCTAAGTTTGATGGTAAGTAGTTTGCAGAACATTTTTATACGATTAATATTCTACGTGTATGCAAATTAAGATTTTTAAGCACTAAAACAAAGTTCCTTGGCTGTCTCCTCCTTGTTTGGGGGCAATACCCAAATGCTCATAAGCCTTATAGGTGGCCTCCCGTCCACGAGGCGTACGTTTGAGATAGCCCTGCTGAATAAGGTAAGGTTCGTGGACTTCCTCTACGGTGCCTGCCTCCTCTCCTACAGCAGTAGCAATAGTAGTGAGTCCTACCGGCCCTCCGTCAAAATGCTGAATGATAGTTCTCAAGATTTTATTGTCCATTTCATCCAAACCCCGATTATCTACATTGAGTGCATCCAAGCCATACTTGGCAATATTAGCATCAATAGTTCCATTGCCCTTGATTTGAGCAAAATCACGCACCCGTCTCAAGAGCGCATTGGCAATACGAGGTGTTCCTCTACTCCGTCGGCCTATTTCCTCGGCACCATCTTGCGTAATCGGCACATTTAGGATACTAGCCGAGCGTTTGACAATACTCACGAGCGTTTCCAGATTGTAATAATTTAACAAACAAGGAATGCCAAAACGGGCACGCATGGGCGAAGTGAGCAGCCCCATACGAGTGGTTGCTCCCACTAATGTAAACGGATTGAGGGCAATTTGTATGGTTCGTGCATTGGGACCAGAATCAATCATAATGTCAATTCTATAATCCTCCATAGCCGAGTACAAATACTCCTCCACCACGGTATTGAGTCGATGAATCTCGTCAATAAACAAGACATCATTCTCCCCCAAATTGGTGAGCAAGCCTGCCAAATCGCCTGCTTTTTCCAAGACCGGCCCAGAAGTCATTTTTATATCTGCCCCCAGCTCATTGGCAATAATCAATGACAGCGTGGTCTTGCCCAAGCCCGGAGGCCCGTGCAACAAGACATGATCCAGTGCCTCTCCTCTAAGCTTGGCCGCCTCAATAAATACCTTTAAGTTTTCCACCAATTTTTGCTGTCCACTAAAATCATCGAGCATTTTGGGACGCAGAGCACGTTCTACCGCTTTTTCGCCATCATCATAATGCTCATTGGTGGGATCTAAATGTTCGTTTTTCATGCAACAAAGATAGAAAAAACCAAACAATTTGTTTTGTGTCCTCTTATTTTTTGAATGTTGTTTTTGGAGTAGTGTTCTGCAAGCTTTTATTCTAATTTACATTAGAGCTTTTAGACAAACTCCTAAGGAATTTAAATCATTTAGGTAGTCTTTGTATATTTGTGTGTTTTTTGAGAATCCTCCCCTACAGTAACTGGCTTTTTGAGTGTTCCACAGGGCCTTGTATCACTTTATCAAGTCTGCTATTCTTTATAATCTAATTATTTATTATGAAACTATTTATCCTAGCCTGCTTAATAGGTCTTTTGTATGCTTGTAATAGCACTACTCCTTCAACTATACAAACAGGAAATTGGCGTGCTACACTGAATATCAACACAGTAGATAGTCCTTTGTTATTGCCATTTAATGTGGTCATTGTAGAAGCAAAAGATAAGGCAGCCATGCCCATTTTTCGTATTCAGAATGGGGAGGAAGTTATTGAAGCAACCACTATAACTAGAGATACGACTGATGCCACACGATTTACCATTACACTACCTGTTTTTAATTCTACCATAACAGCTCGCCTACAGGGACAAACATTGGTGGGTCAGTGGCACAATCACTCCAAGAAAGAATACAGTTTGCCTTTTAAGGCTACCTATGGTTCTGCTCAACGTTTTTTGAATACTCAAGCCCCCTCACAGCCCTTGGCCAAACGCTGGAAAGTCACCTTTAGCCCCAATACAGCCGATGCTTATCCTGCAATTGGTTTGTTTGAGGTAGCCCCAGATGGCAAAGCTACTGGAACGTTTTTGACAGAAACAGGCGACTATCGCTATTTGTCAGGGCATTTTGATGGCAGCTTATTGCAATTGTCTTGTTTTGATGGTGCTCATGCCTTTTTGTTCAAAGCAACCTTGGATGAACAGGGCGATTTGCAAGGGCGTTTTTGGTCGGGCAAACACTGGCAAGAGCCTTGGGTGGCAAGCCCCAACAACGACTTTCAATTGGCAAACATGCAAAACTTGACCCGTCTCAAAGAGGGCTATGACTATTTGGAGTTTGCTTTTCCTGATATGAATGGCGATACAGTAGTCTATGACAGCAGCCGCTATCAAGACAAAGTGACGATTGTACAAATTTCTGGTTCTTGGTGTCCCAATTGTATGGATGCTAGTCGCTTCTTGGTTCAATTGTACCAAAATTACAAAGCCAAAGGGCTGCATATAGTGGCTATAGATTATGAGTTGCAAAATAATTTTGACCTATTTCGAGCCAATGAGCAGAAGTTACGCAAGGATTTAAACATTGGCTACCCTGTACTCTTTGGGGGTATTGCCCAAAAAACAGAAGCTTCTAAAACATTGCCTATGCTCAACAAAATCATCTCTTATCCTACTTCTATTTTTATTGATAAAAAAGGAGAAGTTCGAGCCATTCACACAGGGTTTGCGGGCCCTGGCACGGGTGATATTTACGCCAATTATATCCAAAAAACAGAAACTTTTGTACAAGAATTGCTAGCCGAATAAATATGGAACAAACAACCGTTCCCTCTTCTAACCAATTGCACAAAGCCATTTTGTGGTTGGCTATTCCCAATATTCTCAGCAATATCTCAGCACCCCTACTCAGCTCTGTGGATACAGGGCTTATGGGTATGCTTTCTACCCTTCATATTGGAGCGGTAGGGCTGGGTGCCATGCTCTTTAATTTTCTGTATTGGAATTTGAGTTTTTTGCGAATGGGAACCACGGGACTAACGGCACAGGCTTATGGTAGAGCAGATCAACAAACCATTGCCTACACCCTAATAAGAGCCTTATTATTGAGTATTCTTTTGGGGCTGGTATTGTTGTGCCTAAGAACGCCTTTGCTACAATTGGGCATTCATCTAATGAATGTTCCAAGCGAGCAGATAGATTTGGTGCGCCATTATTTTTCTATTCGTTTATTGGCTGCTCCCGCTACCCTTTTGTTGATGGTGCTGATGGGTTGGTTTTTTGGCCTTCAGAATGTTTGGTATCCGCTCCTATTGACCCTTATTATTAATACTAGTAATATTCTCCTAAGTTATTGGTTGGTATCTAGCCAAGGTTGGGGGGTGGCCGGAGTGGCCTATGGCACTGTAGGAGCGCAATATTTGGGGGCGCTGGTGGGTTTGGTACTGGTTATAGGCAAATATGGCCATTACTTTTCTAAACAACAACAACCAAGCCTTTGGAATTGGGCGGCCATTCTGGAGCCGCAAGCCTTTAAGCATTTTTTGAACATCAACAGTGATATTTTTATTCGCACCTTTTGTTTGACCTTGGTTTTTGGATTTTTCTATAGCCAATCTGCTCTAGCTGGTGGTATAATTTTGGCGGTGAATACCATTTTGATGCAGTTTCTCAATTGGATGTCTTATGGTGTAGATGGGTTTGCTTATGCTGCCGAAAGTTTGGTGGGGCGTTATACAGGAGCCAATCAGCCCAAAACCACTAAAAATGTCATTCGTTTGTCCTTGTATTGGGGCATGGCCTTGGCAGTGGTTTTTAGTTTGGTTTATGGCTTGGCGGGCAGTTTTATTGTAGCCTTGTTTAGTCAACAAGATATAGTAAGAGCGGCCACCTTGCCCTACTTGCCTTGGTTGGTTATTTTGCCAATCGTAGGCACACCTTGTTATATCTGGGATGGTATTTTTGTAGGGCTTACGGCCGTCAAGACCATGCGTAACAGTATGTTAATTGCATTGCTTACCTTTGTATTGTTTTATTGGAGCTTGCGCTCGGCTAGTAGCCTCAATTTATCTCATGCCTTATGGTTTTCAATCATGGCTTTTTTGGCTGCTAGAGGTCTTGTACAGGGTTGGTGGTACCGCCAAAAAGGATTGGATTTGACCTAATCTAACAAAAGAACAAGTCATCTATACAACTTTTTTGCAGAGGCTTTATTATTTAATTAACAAGCCTGCAAAGGACAAAGTTTGGTTTTATCTAGGCTTAGAACTATCTTAGTGTATTGACAATTAACCATTCAATAACACACCATACTACTTGCCGCTTTTATCTAATACAATATTTTTATGGAGGAATATAATCCCCTCTCTAATAGAGAGAAAACGACTATCTTTTTACCCCTTCTTTTGGCCTTAGCATTAGCTGGCGGAACATGGCTTGGATTTCAATTGTCCAACCACCAACAACAGAGTTATACTGTTGTAACAGAGGGTGGCCGCAAATACCGTGGAAAAACAGGCAAAGTAGAAGAAATTTTGCGTTTTATTGATGCTCGTTACCTAGAAACAGAAGATAAAAATGAATTGGAGGAAGCGGCTGTCAAGGCGGTATTAGACGAATTGGATCCTCATTCTAGCTATATTTCCTTAGAGGATATTCAAGGTGTGAATGAGTCCTTGAGTGGTAATTTTAATGGAATTGGAATCGAATTTTATCTGTTGGAGGATACTATTTTTGTGGTGGGCGTGATTAAAGGTGGCCCTTCTGACAGTGCAG
Source organism: uncultured Aureispira sp. (assembly GCA_964445645.1). Lineage (GTDB taxonomy): Bacteria > Bacteroidota > Bacteroidia > Chitinophagales > Saprospiraceae > Aureispira. The sequence goes on from CAYULH010000113.1 coordinate 8,857, forward strand.
GTTTGCAACGTGGGGATAAGATTATTTCTATTAATGATACCCTTATTGCTGGTCAGTCTGTTTTTAATAATGATGTAATTAGCAAACTAAAAGGCCCTGCTGGTAGCACGGTTAAGTTGGCTGTTAAGCACGCCGGCCAAAAAGGTACAGAGGAAATCACTATTCGTCGTGGGCAAATCCCTATGCGTAGTGTGCTTGCTTCTTATATGGTGAATTCCAATACAGGGCTAATTAAAATTAATCGTTTTAGTGGAACTACACACGAGGAGTTTAAGGAAGCCCTGCAAGATTTGGTAACAAATCACCAAATGGAACATTTGATCTTGGATTTGCGCCACAATCCCGGCGGCTACCTCAATGCGGCCACCGAAATGCTGGATCAATTGTTTGATAGCCCCAAGCTATTGGTCTATACCGAAGGCCGCAGTTATCGCCGCAAGGAGTACAATTCTACTGGCCGTACCAGTTTTGATATTAGCAAGGTGGTGGTGCTGATTAATGAAGGCTCGGCTTCGGCTAGTGAAATCATGGCAGGAGCTATTCAGGACAATGACCGTGGATTAATTATTGGCCGTCGTTCCTTTGGCAAGGGCTTGGTGCAAGAACAATACAAACTCAGTGATGGTTCGGCCTTGCGCCTGACAGTGGCGCGTTACTTTACGCCTTCGGGCCGCTACATCCAGAAACCTTATGAAGATACCGAAACTTCTTATGGCGATGATTTGCGCCAGCGTTACGAGTCGGGTGAGTTGTACTCTAGAGACAGCATCAAAATGACCGATTCTACGGTTTATAGAACCACCAATGGGCGTATTGTTTATGGTGGTGGTGGTATTTTACCCGATATTTTTATTCCGCTAGATACGACCCGTCGCAACAGCTATTTCCAAAGCATGGGTGTTGTTGTTCGAGAATATGTCTACAAGTATTTGGATGATAAACGTGACCGTCTAAATGCTGAATACAACAATTATGAAACCTTTCAGAGCAAGTATCAAGTTTCTAATACTCTCTTGGAGCAAGTGGTTGATTATGGTGTTAGCAAAGACATCCCTAAGGATGAACAATTGGTCAACCAACATCGAGCAGCTCTAAAACTGGAAATCAAAGCTTGTATTGCCGACCAGCTTTATGGGGATATGGCTTATTATCAAACCATCTTTACCACTGATAAAATGGTCAATCGGGCTGTGGAGGAAATTGAACGCGTAGGCAGTACGACTGCTGCGCCTTCTGCCTTGAAAATGGAAGAGCAAGGGATTTAATAAGAAGAGGAATGGCCTAGATGGTCATTCCTCTCCTTCTAATATTTCAAGAATTTGTTCAACTTTATCACAAGCATCTTCTGCATCTCTTTTACCAAACGTACTTGTACCATCATAATCAGCTTTATTTCGTTGCTTTCGCAAGTGATCTAGCTGATTACCTATGTATACCAAATCCTCATCTATTACATCAGGGAAACTATCTACAATATTATCTGATTTAGTTTTAAAGCCATCAATAAAAGTCATGTGGGATAATTCAGCTTTGGCAGACCTACTATTATATCCAGCTTGAATACGCAAAATATTAAAAAGCGAATAGTATGCCCTGCTGACTGATGAACGAAAAGCTTCTTCTGTGCCTATCTCAATCAAATCTACTGCTAATTTGTAATAACTCTTCCAGTCAAAACTCATATAGTACGAGCTGTAATATTAATATAAGTATTAAAATTTTTGTTCGTTGCCAATTCCCATCCAACAAATAGCTTCCTGGTATTTTTTAATACTTCTTTTCTTGACATACTTGAGGTAAGAATAGTTAAGTACAACTTCTGAACTTCTTCTTCTGGATCAGTATATAATTCTTTGTGAATAACAGAATGAGGAAAATATTTCTTAGTATGTTGCTCTACTTGACTTAAATAATCAATTAGGTTATTATTTTTAATAAAATTATTAATAGTTTTTGATTCATAAATATCACTAGACTCTACTGTATTTGAATATAAATCAGCACTGTATTATCAGTTCATGAGAGAATGGTCAAACGAAAAAGGTATTTCATGCTT
>CAYULH010000113.1:10922-18390 GCA_964445645.1 uncultured Aureispira sp.
TATCTAATTGTGAACAAATCGTCAGATTTTACTACTTTCTTATAGATCATTGCATGCTGCTGCTCAAGTAGCTCAATATTAGACTGTGGAGGTGGCGGACAAAACATAATATCTATATTTAGTTAAAAGTTTGTTTTACTTGTTCTGTTAAAGATGCCTCAAAAGATTCATGAATGGTTTGATTGGCTTCTTCTAGCCACTTTTCAAACACATCATCATTAATCAAATGCAAAGCATCTATACAAAGATAGCCTAAATCAAACAAAACTGGAGCCGGGAATTCATCTTCTGCTCGAAGGGTATGTTGCTGAATACTCAATATACTTTTTTTATCATTAGAATCAAATTCTAATACCATTTGAGTAGCTCTTAATGAGTTCTTATTAGCTGATAATGGCTCTAAATGAGGTTTAGTAGTAAAAACATTGCTTAAACTTTGATAGGAATGCCTAGTACCTACATTGATTTTATTTCTATATTTTAATACCGTTCGATTAATTAATACAGGGTTTACTACTTCTTTATATATAGCTAAGACCTTAGCTATTAATTCTTTAAATGACTTCCATCCTGTATATGGAGGAACAACAGTTATACCAAGAAAGTTTTCTTTGAATGTAAGTATTGTATTCCCCTCTTCATTCTTACACTCCATTTTTGAACGTTTTTCAATTACAGGGCTTGATACACTAACATTCTCACCATGAACAATAAATCTATTATCAGGTAGTACAAAATCTTGTATTGTTACTTTATGTGGAAAATCTTCGCTTATTTTTTCATAAAACTCACTAAAGAAAAAGACATCCCATTCCTTATCTGGAGCAAAAAATATTTGACAAGATACCTCAAAAAGAGGTGGATTATTATATTGCTTGTGCATAATGCTTGTTTTAGATATTGCTTAACAAATATACCAAACAATTCTTTCACTCTCTATTTTATCACACTCTATTTGACCGCCCCAAGTAATCCTATCTACCACACCGCCCTCAAACAATTGGTAAACTCTTGGAATGAAACAACCTTATACTTCAACTGAACAGCCTGATTCCTTTTTGCTACAAAATTTTTAGTTGCCAACATCACTTCATCTTCATTCAGTGATAATAATTTACATATCCCAAGGGTATTTACTTAATGGATAAACAAGCTTGGCTTCCCAAAAACATTCCTTTACAGCGTTCATACAAGCTTTTTTAAAAACCAATTTTATAGCCCAATCACTACAATAAATCTATTGCCATTTGCAGCAGCTCCAATGACATTCCTGCTGCTATTCCGCCCGATGGTTCAAAAGTAGTTTCTTGCTGATACAACGGTAATTGTGTTACAATTTTGGCATCAAGTGCTTGGAGGGTCCAAGTGAGGGATTGCATGGTTTTTTCGCCTCTAGGGGCCTGTGGCGTAAAGGTAATGGGCAGTACAGGTTTGCCCACCAATTCGCCCGAGGAGGGCAGGCATATTGTGCAAGTATTCGGGTGTGCAAATGATAAGTGCATCAGCCTTGGCTATAGCAGCACGCCAAGCCAATACAGCAGCAGGCCAAGGATGAACATCTAAATTGGCCTGAAATAAGGGCAATTCCTGAATCACATCCAGATGTACAAATTGGTGTTGTGGCCGAATGGTGTGTAAGGATTCTAACAAGCGTCTATTGCTAGACTGTGTACGAGCAGAACCACTAATGGTATGTATAAGCACTGTTCTGTTTTTTGGAAAATGGTTAGAAAAATAAGTGCTATATTAAGCATAAAATCAATCTTTTTGCCATAGTTGATAATCATCTTAGAGATGATAATCAACTATGGCAGATGCTTTTAATCTTCATCTGTCAAATTTACCCTTACAACAGACGTTTTGGTACGTTTACTTGGGCTTAGAAGCCACTTTGTCAGTTTTGTTGCTGCTGGAATAGTCCTTGCCTACTGCTTGTTTGTTACTTACTAATAAAAACATTAACCTTCATAAATAAATTTTATCATGCGTACGGGTAGTATTTCTGTAGAAACGGAAAATATATTTCCAATTATCAAGCAATTTCTATATTCTGACCAAGAGATTTTCTTAAGAGAGCTGATTGCGAATGCAACAGATGCCACAAGCAAGTTATTGACCTTGGCTAGACGGGGAGAAGTCGAGCAAGAAGTAACCGATACGACTATCAAAGTTATAATTGATGCAGATGCTAAGACCTTGACTATTTCGGATCGAGGCATTGGAATGACAGAAGAAGAAGTGCTCAAGTATTTGAACCAAGTAGCCTTTTCTTCGGCAACAGAGTTTGTTGAAAAATACAAAGAAGAGGCTTCTATTATTGGTCACTTTGGTTTGGGCTTTTACTCTGCCTTTATGGTGGCTGACAAAGTTGATGTAGTTACCAAATCTTACAAAAAAGATAGCCAAGCTGTGAAATGGTCTTGCACGGGCGATCCAGCTTATAGTATAGAAGAAGTAGAAAAAGAGGCTTATGGTACCGATATAGTGCTACATATCAGTGAGGATAGTGAGGAATTCTTGCAACAATATAGAATCTCTGAATTGCTCAACAAGCACTGTAAATTCTTGCCTATTCCTATTGAGTTTGGTACTAAAACCGAATATGTAGAGGATGAAAGTGTACAAGATGAGGAGGGCAATCCTGTAAAAAATGAAGTGGAGGTTCCCAATATCATCAACAATCCTAACCCTGCGTGGAAAAAACAACCTTCTGAATTGAGCGATGAGGATTATCGCAATTTCTATACAGAATTGTTCCCTACAGGAGAACCGCCATTGTTCTGGGTACACCTCAATATTGATTATCCTTTTAATCTCACGGGTATTCTTTATTTCCCTCAATTGGGCAACCAATTGGAGATTCAACGCAACAAAATTCACTTGTACTCCAATCAAGTGTATGTAACCGATGAGGTAAAAGAAATTGTGCCTGAATTCTTGACCTTGTTGCACGGGGTGATTGACTCACCTGATATTCCATTGAATGTATCTCGCTCTTACTTGCAGAGTGATCGCAATGTGAAAAAGATTACCGAATACATCACTCGTAAGGTAGCGGATCGTTTGGAGGAAATGTTCCGCAAGGAGCGGGAGGAATTTGACAAGAACTGGGAAAACATGAATGTTTTTGTCAAGTACGGTTATGTTACCGAAGAGAAATTTGCCGACAAGGCTAAGAAATTTATCCTTTTGGAAAATGTTGAAGGGGACTACTTTACCATTGATGAGTATTTAGAAAAAATCACAGCTACTCAAACCAATAAGGATGATTTGAGAGTTATTCTGTACACCAATAACAAGGAGGAACACGATGCTTACATTACGGGAGCACAAGATTTGGGCTATGATGTCTTGAATATGGACACCTTAATTGATGTACATTTTATTCAAGCACTAGAGCGCAAATTGGAGAAAGTAAGCTTTGTACGAGTAGATTCTGACACGCCTAGCAAGTTGATTGCCAAGGAAGAAACAGTAGAATCTGTGTTGTCTGAGGACGAGCAGAAGGATTTGGAAAGCTTGTTCCAAAAATTTGTAACGCAGCAAGGAGCTACCGTTAAATTAGAGGCTTTATCGCCCAATGATTTGCCTATTGTGATTACTCGCCCAGAGTTTATGCGTCGTATGCAGGAAATGTCTGCTATGCAGGGTATGAATATGAATATGGGAGACATGTACAATGTGGTTATCAATACCAACCATGAGGTAGTAGGCACGGTACTCAAAGAGGGGGACGAGCAAAAAGGACAACACTTGTACGATTTGGCTCGCCTACAAAATGGGCTACTCAAAGGAGCAGAATTAACAGCCTTCATCAAAAAGTCTGTGGACTTGATGAAATAAGCCAACAAGGGCTAAATATAGTTGGTGCGTTCTCGAAATACTCGGGAACGCACTTTTTTGTGTTACAAAGCATCTATTTGCTCCAACAACCACTTTTTTTCTGGCAAACGCTGGGCTGCTTCTATTTCTGTACGCAATTTGGCCTTGGCTACTTTATCAAAACTGGGCAATTGCACCAACTTCTGAACTGTACGCAAAAAATTGCGATAAATTTCTTGGTGGTAGGCCATAATGTCTTTTCTTCTCAAAAAGACCTTAAAACTATTAATAGATGATTCCAGCACATCATATTCCTCCAAGTGATAATAGACTTTAATCAACAGCAACTTGGCATCCAAAGCAATAAACAACTCTCGATAATCCATTTCCTGCAATTGCTCCAATGTTTCTTCATAATTGCCTCGGGCAAAAGACAGCATAGAGTTAGCATTGTGAACATAGGTGGCTCGGTAAATGGGATCCAAACGATTTTTGTATTTCTTGATAAAATTGGCCGTCCAATCCACTTTTTGTAAGCGCAACGCTAATTTGGTAATATTGTTAAACTTAAACGGGTTGAGCTTGCCATTATCTGTTAGCAAATCCAATTCGAGCCCTACTTGATACCATTCAAACAACTCTTCTTGGTAATGGCTCTGCCCCAAATTGGCTTGACGCACACAATAATTGAGTGCCAAAGTATACAAATCGCTCTGGTCGTCAAGGGCAAAGGCTTTGGTAGAATCCAAAAACACCCGCTTAAATGCTCGGTAGTATTCTTCGCTCCCCTCCTCTTGAGTAGCTGCTTTATAATAATAATAATACAATCCAATCCCCGGATTCTCCAACAACGCTGTATGCTGTTCCAGATAGGGCAATAACAATTCTAGCAAACTAAAATCATACCCCTGTTTGGCTACAGCCTGATGAGCCAACAAACGACAACCATCCTTGAGCTTTTGTGTCAAGATTAGTACATCTAACTTTTTGCTTACAGCTTCCAAATTCTTAGCAGCATCTCGTTTTTGAGTGGCCAAAAACTGATATTGTTCCGCCTCTATAGCAAAATCTTTTTTGTGGTAATCAATATCACGGCGTTTACTTTTGGCTTGTCGTTTTCGTGCAATACTCAAGGATTGATTAAAATGTTTGGTCAATCCCAACTTCCGATAACTCCTCATCAATGCCAATTCGGCCTGTACTTCATCTTCAATGCTACTCTGGTGAACTAGGAATTGTTCGATTATTTTATTGAGAAAAGACATGGTATAATCGACCTTATCTGCACTAAACTTTTGCTCTCCAAAGAGCTTGGTAAAAACCACCTCCTTACGCAGTGCCGTGCGATTATCTAATGAAGTTTTGTATAATAAATCAAATAAATCAATAACATCCTGTCTTTTATTAAAATAGGGTGAGCGAACAAACTTGCGTAAAGCGCGCAGTTGAGCTTTGGATAGGGAATAGAATAAGTCAACTAATTTACTGCTATACATCTTATTTTTTTTTGGGAAAATTGACCTGTAACTACTATTACACCTGCAATTTAATGTAAAACTAGTAGAGAATTGCTGTTTTTTGTCTTTTTTTATCCAATTCCTTCGTCAGATATTTGTAGTAGAGAAGATGCCATCTAGTTGAAAAAACTGGCTGGCAGCAACCAGAAAAAGTCTGGTTGTTATGCTTTTGTGTAGTGAATTATATTCACTAAAATCTTACAGAAAATGTTGGTTATTTTTCTTTGGTACTCGAATGTATTTGTTCGAGCCGAAAATTGTCAAAACTATTCATAGTATGGACAATTTTTTTCCAAAAGAAAAAAGGATGTGCGCGTGGTTGCAAGCATCCAACAGAGGAGCTAAAGTTTTTGTTGGGGAACAAACTTTAGCTCCCTTTTTTTTCAAAGTTGTACAAACAAATAGTCCCCCAAGTGCATGATTGGATAACAATTGCCCATCTATAGTAGTTATATAACTTCTTCAAGAGATTGTTCTATGCACCCTTGTTTCCACAACTTTATCTTTTGATTCCATTAGATTTCACATCAAAATTGATGGCTAACAGTAATCTAGTTTTTACTGATTTAGAGCAGTTTGCTATTTATTTTTGTGGAGATAGTACAGTTTTTGATGTTATTACATGAACCTTTTGTTGCTTTATACTCTAACCGTGTTACCCCTAGCTACTAAGCAGCATACAAACTGATTGCCTTATGTCTCACGCCATAACATTCCTTGTATACTTGTCCCTACTCTCCTTTTGTACATTTGTTCCAATACATACATGGGCACAGGTTACGACCATAACTTCTAATAATGAAAATATAAACACCCATTTTATTGCTTCTGACCCCACGCCAGACAATCCTAGCGATATACTCACCGGCACTCCTCAAGATTTGGTCAATACCCATACTAGAGTGGGTGACGACGGCAGTGTGGTGAATACGGTAATCAAGAGCTGCCCCAAATTGATGGTTGATGTTACCATTCCGTTTATCCAAAGTTGTATTTCCTCTACAGCTATCGTGGCCTATTGTAATCATGGAGGTGACGTGGCATACAATACTTATGTAGAAATCACATTAGATAGTCATTTGCAACTAGACAGTGCCTCCGTGGCCTATACTGTTGTGGGGCCTCAGCAGTTTCGTTTTGATACAGACACTATTCCTGTAGGTATTTGTGGAAACATAGATTTGCATATTACTACTACTTGCGACCCTCATTTGTTGGGTGTAAAACACTGTATAGAGGCGTATATTTTTCCAGATACCTTATGCCCTGCTGTACAAAATGCGCCCTTGCTAGATGTAGATGGTGAATGCTTGGGCAATGCTTTGACTTTTAAGGTAACGAATCATGGCATCCCCTTAACCGCACAACAACAAGTACAATACATTATCATAGATGACCATCTTATTATTGGTGGCCAACGTGTAGTAATGCAACAAGGTAGCTTGCAAATTCCTAGTCAGGGTACATTTTCAACCACAGTCCCCATTACACAAACAGCACACAGGAATTATAAAATGGAGATTCGTGATTCACAAAATACGATTATAGCTATTTGCTTCATAGAGCTTTGCACAACTAATCCACAAATTATACCTGTTGTTTCTGATTTTTACACCGCTACTTTTTGGAATGGCAGTCATCTTCCCTTTGTCGATCAGGGTTGTGCCATCAATGGCAAAACAATGGTGGATGCCAGTGTGGGCAATACCACCACTTCGGCTCTAAATGATAACAATACACCAGCTAATGGTGTTGCTACAGTGGATGATGCCCACCTAACAACAGCCGTACAAGTTCGAATAGCTCCCAACCCCGTATTGCAGCACGCCCTCCTTACATTGGATGGAGCAGATGATGTGGTTTATCAATTTGAATTGTATGCCATTACAGGCCAATTGGTCAGAACATTAGCCATCAATGGCAATAGTACAGCAGATTTGGAACGTATGGGGCTGCCTTCAGGGTTTTATGTCTATCGAGTTTCGGCCAAAGGTATGCCCTTGCAAGAAGGCAAAATCTTGATGCAATAATAGATCCTTACTTCGTTGAAAATCGTATCTAATTGATTATCAGCTTATTACAGAACCGAAACTAAAATCATAAAAGGCTGATAATCAACTAGATACAAG
>CAYULH010000114.1:0-3611 GCA_964445645.1 uncultured Aureispira sp.
GATTTACTATAATAATATCACCCCTTCGGGGTTTTTCTAGCAGCATTCAAATTAGTTTTTGCCAGAACTTAACAGCCCTGCCTGAAAGGACGTAATAACCAAGGAAAGGACGCACTCCTTCCTTCCGATTTCCGATTTCCGATTTCCAGTCCGAAAAAAATACAACAATGAAAATAGCAATTATAGGCTTATCAGGTTTGTTTCCGGGTTCTTCGACCAACGAAGAATTTTGGCAAAACCTCTTAGAGGAGAAAGACCTGACCAGCATGGCCAATCGAGAAGATTTTGGGGTAGCCCCTTCTATCTTTTATAAAAATCAAAAAGGAGCAGTAGACCACTGTTATTCCTTGCGTGGCGGTTATATTCGTGACTTTGAATTTGACCCCACAGGCTATCAATTGCCTGCCGATTTTTTGGCAAAGCAAGATAAGCTGTACCAATGGTCGTTGTATGTGGCCAAAACAGCCCTAGAAGAAAGTGGTTACGCCAACCAGAAAGAAGTGCTAAACAAATGTGGATTGATTTTGGGCAATCTCTCCTTTCCTACAGGCTCCTCTCATCGTCTATTGGCCGATTTGTACAGCCAAACCACCGAAAAAGCCCTACAGGAATTATTAAACGACAAAAATTTTCGCATTCCTGCTAGTCAATTGCCTCTGCCAGAGAATCAGGTACGAGCAGGCAGCCCCTCTCAAATGGTAGCCAAAGGCTTGGGGCTAGGTGCTGGGCATTACGAACTAGATGCCGCTTGCGCCACCTCACTTTATGCCATTAAGTTGGCTTGTGATGAATTGATGACAGGCAAGGCTGATTTGATGTTGGCAGGGGCTGTCTGCGCTTCTGATCAATTGTTTATCCATATAGGCTTTTCCATTTTTCATGCCTATGCCCCGCATGGGCAAAAATTTGCCCCCTTGGATAGAGATTCGGGGGGCTTGGTATCAGCCGAAGGAGCTGGCATGGTGGTACTCAAACGCCTAGAAGATGCCCAAAGAGATGGCGACCAGATTCTGGGCTTGATTGGCGGCATTGGTTTGTCCAATGATGGGCATGGCAAATTCTTGCTCAGTCCCAACCCCAAAGGCCAACGACTGGCTTTTGAACGGGCTTATGATTTGGACGAGGTATTGCCCCAAAACACCTCTTACTTGGAATGCCATGCCACAGGCACACCCTTGGGCGATGTTACCGAGATGAATTCTATTGCTGACTTCTTCAAGCACTACCAAACCAAACCCCTGCTAGGTTCGGTCAAGTCCAATATGGGGCATTTGCTCACCGCAGCAGGCATGACAGGTTTGTTTAAGGTGCTTTTATCTATGCAAAAAGGCATTATTCCGCCCAATATCAACCTAGAAAATGCGGTACAAGCCAATAATCAATGGATAAAGGACGAGCAAATCATTCGGCAAGCTACGCCTTGGCAGGGCGAACAAGCCGGCATCAATTCCTTTGGATTTGGAGGCACCAATGCCCATTTGGTTGTGCAGAAGCCCACTTCCACTCACCTAAAAACGGCCACGGCTTCCACTCCTGTAGCACTTCAAGCGATGGCTATTGTAGGCATGGATGCACATTTTGGAAGTTGTGAGCAGTTGGATGATTTTTATGCTTTTATTTATAATGGCAAACAAGATTTTCGGCCACTGCCTGCCCAACGTTGGAAGGGCTTTGATGCCGATCAAGCTTTGTTGCAAAGCTATGGTTTGGAACAAGCTCCCAAGGGAGCTTACATAGACCAATTTGACATTGATCTATTGAAATACAAAATACAACCCAAGGAAGCCGAAACCTTGGAGCCACAGCAAGCTTTGATTCTAAAAGTGGCCGACAAGGCACTGCAAGATGCAAACATCCCAAAAGGGCAAAATATAGCCGTGCTTATTGCGATGGAAGCCGAATTGGCTATTCATCACTACTTGGCACGTTGGGATAGTGTGTGGCAATTGGAACAGGCCATTGAGCAAAGTGGTTTGTTGTTCTCAAATGAACAAAAAGAAGCCCTAAAGGAATACAGCAAAAATGCCTTGTACTTTAGAGAAGGCAGCCAAAGCCCTAGCCAACACACCAGTTTTGTAGGCAATATTATGGCGAGTAGAATTGCCGCTTTGTGGGATTTTTCTGGCCCTGCTTTTACCCTTTCTTGTGGTGATAATGCCGTGTTCAAAGCCTTGGAAGTGGCTCAAAATATGCTCTCGCTAGGCGAAGTGGATGCCGTGGTAGTAGGTGGAGTGGATTTTTGTGGTGGATTGGAGAATGTGTTGTTGCGCCAAGCAAAAGAGGCTTCTAGCAGCAATACAGCCCCTAGTTTGTCTCTCAATCAAGGTCAAAAAGGCTGGCTGGTAGGCGAAGGGGCAGGCGCAGTGGTATTGCAAAAGGCAAGCACTGCTCAAGCCAACAACGCCCGTGTTTATGCTGTAATAGATGCCATTGGTGCGGCCACCGACCAACTGGATGTGGGCTATCAAGAATTGGGGAGCAGTGGCTATGCCCAACAAGATGCACAAGAGCTAGAACAGCTCTTAAACACCCAATTGGCTCAAAAAACCGCTTTGGGTTCCGTCAAAACTTCCTTTGGGCATACGGGCGCAGCTTCGGGCATTGCTGCCCTTATCAAAACTGCCCTCTGCTTGCACCATCGTTTCATTCCTGGTATTCCCAATTGGCAACAGCCCAAACAAGCAGCCGCCTTTGCCGCTACCAACTACTACTTTCCCACCAAGTCTAGACCTTGGTTGGTGAATGCCGGCCAACAACGCCAAGCTGTTGTGAATGGCTTGGATGGTTTGCAAGTGCATTTGTCGGAAGGTGTGCATACTAGCAAGCCTAAAAGCCCCTTGTTGCAGGGTCGTCTAGGGCATCTTTTTATTATCAAAGAAAATACAGAAGCGGCATTAAGACAAGCCTTAAACCAACTGGAAGAAGATTTGACTAATCAAACAACGTTGGCCGAATTGGCTGCCCATTTATATTATAATAATAACCAAAAAGAAACCCGCTATAACTTGGTGCTCCTAGCCAACAACAGCAAACATCTACAGCGAGAAATTCGCTTTATGCAGGTAGGTTTGGAAATGGCACTGGCCGAAAAAAAGCCTATCAAAACACCACAAGGTTCTTATTTCACGCCCCTGCCCTTGGGCAAAACAGGGAAAATTGCCTTTTCTTATCCCGGCTCGGCTACTGCTTATAGAGGATTGGGACAAGATATTTTTCAGTTGTTCCCTTCCTTGCACCAACACTTTGAGCGCAAGCTGGAAGATATGGCTTCGTTTGCAGGCAGTCATTATTTGCATCCGCAATTGCAAGCTGCTCAAGAAGCAGCCCCCAATATTCATCAAGAATCTGTGCCTATGATGTGTGCAGGTGTGTTTTCTTCGGCCATTTACACCCATTTGTTCCGAGATGTATTTGGCTTGCAGCCCGATTTGGCTTTTGGCTACAGCATGGGCGAAAGTGCAGGCATGTGGTATTCTTTGGAGGTGTGGAATGCTGATAATACTGCTTTATTTAGAAATTCGGACTTGTTTGCCAATCAATTGTCGGGCGACTTGAAACTCTTGGCCGATACTTGGGGCATTTCTTGCGAGGAGGCCAAAGCCCGTTGGATC
>CAYULH010000114.1:3657-18251 GCA_964445645.1 uncultured Aureispira sp.
ATTTGAGCTTTGTGAATACGCCTCAAGAAGTGATTATTTCGGGTGATAAAGCTGCATGCCATCGAGTGGTTCAAGCCTTGCAATGTGCAGCGGTTGCTGTTCCTTTTCAGAATATCATTCATCATGATTTTTGCCAACCAATAGAAAAGGAATTGTATCAAATGCACTATTTCCCCTTGGAGAAACAGCCGCCTGTCCAATTCTATTCTAGCCTAAATCTAGCTCCCCTGCCCATGGACAGTGCTGCCATTGCCCACAACTCCACACAATTGTGCTTTCGGTTGGTGGATTATCCTGCTACTATTGAGCAGTTGTATGAGGATGGCGTTCGCATTTTTATTGAATTGGGTGCTGGCAATACTTGCAGCCAATGGACCAACAAAATCCTAGAACAGCAGCCTCATTTGGCCGTGAGCTGCACCCAAAGGGGCAAGGCAGAAGGCACGGCCTTGTTGCAAACCTTGGCGCAATTGCTCAGTCATGGTGTTCCATTGGATTTGAGCAGCTTATTTGCCAAAGAACTCCTGTCTCCTGCCCCACGGGCCTTTAACAAGGCTATTATTGTGGGTGGGCTGCGTCTGTTTGATTTTTTATTACAAAATAATATCCAACAACAATTTAGTGGCATTTGCAAAAAGGGGCCTGCTGCAATAGCTCCATCAGAAGCGACTGCATTACCACCTTTTTTCTCATCAATTCAAACAACCATTACTGTGGAAAAAACATCAGCATCCATTGCTCCTGTTCTTACAAAAAAGAAAACTGTAGGAGAAAATGGCCTTAAACTACAAGATTTTAAGGATCCTAATTATTTAAATAATAAAACGATTATCTTTTCTCAAGAGGATTTGGAGGAATTTGCCAAGGGCAAAATTGCCCAAGTGTTTGGAGCGGAATACGCACCCATTGACCAATATACCAGACGAGTCATGTTGCCCATGCACCCTTACTTGTTGGTGAGTCGGGTCACGGGTTTGAAGGCCAAATTGGGGGAATTTAAGCCCTCAACCATGCAAACAGAGTATGACATTCCTTACAATGCTTGGTTTACGACCGATGGGCAAATTCCTTGGGCAGTTTCGGTAGAATCGGGGCAATGTGATTTGTTGTTGATTGCTTATTTGGGAATTGATTTTGAGAACAAGGGCAACTTGGTTTATCGTTTATTGGATTGTACCTTGACGTTTGTAGATGATTTGCCCTTTGAGGGGCAGACCTTGCGTTATGATATTTCTATTAATTCGTTTGTGAGAAATGGGGAGAATTTGTTGTTTTTCTTTAGTTATAATTGTTATGTGGAGGATCGGTTGGTGCTTAAAATGCGGAATGGTTGTGCCGGCTTTTTTACCGATGAACAACTGGAGGAGGGCTTAGGAGTCGTCTATTCTAAAGAAGAATTAGCAGCCAAAATCAATGCCCAACAACCAGCTTTCACGCCCCTGCTCACCACCACCAAAACCAGTTTTAGCAAAGCGGATTTGCGCCACCTAATTGATGGCAATATGGAATTGTGTTTTGAAAGCATGGCTTATTATGCCAATGGCCGAAATCCATCGTTGCGCCTACCGCCCGAACAAATTCTAATGATTGATAGAATTATATCGGTAGATTTGAAGGGGGGAGCTTATGGTTTGGGTTATGTGATTGCCGAAAAAGATTTGGCACCTGATGATTGGTATTTCCCTTGCCATTTTAGGGATGATGAAGTGTTGGCTGGTTCTTTGCAAGCAGAAGGTGGAGGCAATTTGTTGCGTTTTTTGATGTTAATGTTGGGTTTGCAACGTTTGACCAAGGATGCGCGTTATCAGCCTATTTTTGATTTGCCTCAAAAAGTGCGTTGCCGCAAACAGGTTGTTCCTTCCAAAGATACCAAACTAGTTTATCGTTTGGAGGTCAAGGAAATTGGCTTGGTGCCCAATCCTTATGTGATTGCAGATTTGGAAATTGTTTCTAATGGAGTGATTACGGTTCATTTTGAGAATTTGGGCTTGCAATTGCGTGAAAAGGACAATCCTCGTTACTTGGAAAAAGAAGCTGGGGTAGCCCTTGCTCCTCGTTCTGAGGGGGCATTGCTCAATGAATTGGACATTACTAATTTTGCATTGAACAATCTATCGGAAGCCTTTGGGCCTGATTTTGCCTGTTATGATGGCCGCACGGTGTCCAGACAGCCCAATACAGATTTGCAGCTCATTTCTCGTGTATTGAGGATTGAGGGAGAACGTTTGAATTTCAAACAACCTTCTACTATTTATGCCGAGTATGATGTGCCTGCGAATGCTTGGTATTATCAACAAAATGCCTCTGCTACGATGCCTTATTCCATCCTAATGGAAATTGCCTTGCAGCCTTGTGGCTTGTTGGGGGCTTATTTGGGTTCTACCTTGCCTTTTGCGGATAAGAATTTATTCTTTAGAAATCTGGATGGAACAGGCGAACTGCTAGAACTGCCTATGGGCACCGATTGGCGGGGCAAAACCATTCACAACAAAGCCGTATTGGTGTCTTCGGTGGCCTTGGGCGGCACGGTACTCCAAAATTACACCTTTGAATTGAGCATAGATGGGCAGGTGTTTTACCAAGGCAAATCATCTTTTGGTTTCTTCCCTGCTGATGCCCTCGCCCAACAAGTGGGCTTGGACAAGGGCAAGGCCATTGCTCCTTGGTATCAGCAACAAAACTTGGCTGCCAAAGATTATATGCGTATCAATTTGGATTCTTTGTATGGTAAGATGAAGCTGTTTCAAGCGCCTGCTCATAAACCTCATTATCGTCTAGCTGGCGAACAATTGTCCTTGCTCGATCATCTGAAAATTGTCAAAGATGGCGGAAAGTATGGCAAAGGTTATATTTATGGACATCAAGCTATAAATTTGTACGATTGGTTCTTTACTTGTCATTTTTATCAAGATCCTGTTATGCCCGGTTCCTTGGGTGTGGAGGCCATTTTGCAAGCCATGCAAACCTTTGCGCTGCAACAAGATTTGGGCAAAGGGTTTGAATCGCCTAGATTTGTGCAAGTGTCCCACCATAAGACGGTTTGGAAATACAGAGGACAAATTTTGCAGGGGGTGAAAAATATGCACTGTGAGGTGCATTTTAAAACCATAGAACAACGAGGCCAACAACTGGTTATTATTGGGGATGCTTATTTGTGGAATGAGCAAACTCGTATTTATCAGGTAACAGATTTGGCACTGGGTATTGAAGAAGCGTAGGTGCAAGGTAGGTGCAAGGCATGCCTTGCACCTACCTTGCACCTACCACCAACAAAAAATTGAACATTCTCATTAAAATTAAAATATGATTACTTTTTCTGGAATAAAGCAACAATTGTTTTGGAAAGGCTCTCCTCGGGCCATTTCGTTTGATACTGCTGGCATGGAGCAAAAACTCAAAAATACAGCAGATAATTGTTTTGTGGTGCTGGATCATGCCGATAGAATTGGTGTAGCCAATGCAGGGGAACTAAGCACCGATAGCAAGGGCTTGCAAGTCTTGGCTATGGTGGCTCCTATGCAAGCAGAGCAATTGGGCGATCCTACGTTTAGGGCCGATTATAACTTAAAATATGCCTACAAAACAGGGGCGATGGCCAATGGGATTGCCTCTGAGGAATTGGTTATTGCCATGGGCAAGGCAGGTTTGTTGGGTTCTTTTGGAGCGGCTGGGCTTATTCCGAGCCGTGTCGGACAAGCCATTAACAGCATTCAAGGGGCTTTGCCTACCGAAAGTTATGCGTTTAACCTGATTCACAGCCCCAATGAACCTGCCTTGGAAGAAGGGGCAGTTAAGCATTTCTTGGACAGCGGGGTCAAGGTTGTGGAGGCTTCTGCTTTTTTGAATTTGACACTCAATATTGTGCATTATCGGGTAGCTGGCTTGAGCCAAGATGAAGCAGGCAATGTGCTTATTGGCAATCGGGTTATTGCTAAAATCTCTCGCAAGGAAGTGGCACGCCACTTCATGCAGCCCGCCCCAAAAAAATACTTGGACCAACTGCTAGAAGCAGGAAAAATAACGCCCTTGCAAGCCCAATTGGCCGCCCAAGTGCCTATGGCCGATGACATTACTGTAGAGGCCGACTCTGGAGGCCATACCGACAACCGCCCTTTAGTGGCCTTGTTGCCTTCCATTATTCGCCAACGGGATCAATTGCAAGCCCAACACCAATTCAAAACCCCTATTCGGGTAGGGGCGGCTGGTGGCATTGGCACCCCCGAAGCAGCTTTGTCGGCATTTATGATGGGGGCAGCCTATATAGTCACGGGTTCTATTAATCAGGCTTGTGTGGAGGCTGGCACGTCTGAGCATGTGCGTAAGTTATTGGCCAAAGTAAGCCAAACCGATGTCATGATGGCGCCTGCTTCTGATATGTTTGAGATGGGGGTAGAATTGCAAGTGCTTAAGCGTGGAACGCTCTTTGGCCCAAGAGCCAAAAAACTGTATGAGTATTACATGCAGTACAATTCTATAGAGGAGATTCCTGCGGCAGCGCGTGAAAAATTGGAAAAACAAACCTTCAAAAAGACTTTGGAGGAGGTTTGGGAAGGCTGTATTAGCTTTTTTGAGGAGCGTGACCCCCGACAAATTGAACGTGCCTTGAACAATCCCAAGCGTAAGATGGCACTGATTTTTAGATGGTATTTGGGCTTGTCTTCCAATTGGGCCAATACGGGTGTCCAAGAGCGCACAACAGATATGCAAATTTGGTGTGGCCCTGCTATGGGTTCGTTTAATGATTGGGTTAAAGGCACTTATTTGGAGGCTTTTGAAGCCCGTCAAGCGGCAGATATAGCCTATCATATCATGGAAGGGGCAGCGTATTTGTATCGGGTACAGGCTTTGGCTACCCAAGGGGTGCAATTGCCTTGGGAATGGGGGCGATATGTGCCTGTGGATAGATTGGTTTTGGAAATTGAAAATAATTGATGGGGTTTGTTTTTGTGGTAGGGGCGTTCGTTGTCGTCGTAGGGGCAAGGCGTTTTTGCGTTCGTCGTTGTCGTAGTAGGGGCAAGGCGTTTTTGCGTTCGTCATTGTCGTCGTAGGGGCAAGGCATGCCTTGCCCCTACGACGACAATATATCGGTGCGCCTACCGCAACATATCCCTGATGATTTTTAGGTGGTGGTCGGTGTGGATTTCCATAAAACGTATGGCATCCTTTTTTTGTAAATCATCAAAATAAGGATGGGTAAAATAGGCATTGCTGGGCAATTGAGCCAACATCACTAGCCCTTCTTGTATCTGGGCAAATTGTTGTTTTATCCCTTCCATAGATAATTCTTCTTCCTTGGGGCGTACAATTCGGGGTGCGTTGCCTCTGCCTCTTGGTATTTTGCCCCGCCAGAAGATAATGATTTTGGCAAGGTTGAATTTATTCTTGTAAGCTTTGGGGTCAGATTTTTCTAGTGAATTCATAATGTATAAAATCACTTTGAAGCTGTGTGCAATTTGCCATCCTACCGTAGCAGAAGAAACGTTAGTATTGGTTGTTTCATGCTTAGAAATATAGCTTTCTAATTCTTGTAATTGTTTGGTTAATTTCATGTTTTTTGTTTGTTTGGTGTTGTTGTTTGTTTGGTGTTGTTGTTTGTTTGTCGTGGGGGCGATTTTGATGTATATTTTCATGATATTGTTACTGTAGGCACAAGGCATGCCTTATGCCTACAGTAACAATCCCTATCCACTATTTTTATTATAATTTGGGGGTACTTTGGCGGTTATTTTTGCTATTTTAACGGGGTATTTTTTTTCAATAATGGCCTTAAAATCGCTCTGTTGCCATTTGCTCAAATCGCCTTTCCATATAATGATTTTTCTTTTGTTTTTGGTATTGAATAACTGTATAGTGATATTGTCTTCTCTGTTGACGTTGATGCTCTTATTGAATTGTTTTTTGTCTCTCCTAAACTTCTGTGTTAGTGGAAACTCTGCGGCTAATTCGTGTCCTGTTATGATTTGGTAACGCCAAGGAAAGTTTTGAGCTAAACTGGTATCTTTGGCTACTTTTTTATCAAATTTGCAGGCGAGCAATTCAACCTCTATTGGTATATTGAACAACTCTTTGGGAGCCTTCCAATTCCATTCTAATACCTCACTCATCTTTCGTTGTCCTTGGGCAGCATCAAAAGCATACGCTTCTACTTCCAAATCAACACTTGGTTGAATGCGGCGATACGGTATAATCAAATAAACAGAACCGCTGTCATTGGTAAGCATGTATTTATTATCTCCTAGCTCTTTTGCTCCTTCTACTAAGATATTGTCCGAACGTTTGCCATTTTCCTTTACAGCCAAATAAAGCTGGCTGGTATTGCGATAAAATAATGGAACATCCACTTTTAATTGTATTACTTGCCCATAATTACCCGCCTGAAAACGGCTTTCTGCTTTGGCAACTTTGAGTTCAACATCTTTATCTTTGCCTTTACCTGTTAGGCGGGGTGTAAATTGTTCTAAAATAGCAATAGCTACATCAGGCACCAAATCAGCCCTGACGGCAATGGTATCATCTTCTAAAACTGAGTAAGGTATAAAATACGACAGCTTATCTGCTATTTTGGGCTGCTCTATTTTGTGTTCTTGCCCGATTGCATATCCATAGCTTTCATTCTTTGTAGAATAAACTTTAAATGGCAAAGGGCTGCCATCGGGACGAGAAAACTTGACATACAAAGGGCTATTTTCGTACATTTCTAACAAACTGTAGTCCACTGTGAGGCCAATGCCTCTTGCCCCCTGAAACAATACTTGTTCTTGCACCAACAAATCAGATTGAATAACCAAATCGTCAAAGGCTATTTCTTGACGTACAATGTGTCGGGCAGCTCTAGCCTGTTCGCCATCTTTTCTCAAAAAAGAAAACTCAATAGCTTGACAAGCTGCTTTCCACAAATAAAAGGGTATAAAATATTGTACTTGTCCACGACGCAGCAGAGCCATTTCATCGCCTAGGGCTACTGCTCCATTAAGTGGGTACAACAAGGGTATGTCTAGACGAATACCATTCTTATCATAAAAGTCAAAAATAGGTTGTGCTTTTTGACCAATAAAAGCCTCTGGCAAATCATATTTGATAGTAAGTGCTACGCCTTTTTTGCCTTGATAACGATAAGTAGCATCACTGTAAATATTGATAGCTTGAGGGGCTTGTACCTTTCTGGAATAGGTAAAGTCTAAGTTCTTAATAGCCCCAAACATCAACCCATAATAATCCTCATACACAGTACTTTCTTGCTCAAAATCATTGTACACCCCTAACAATTCATCTTCTGCCCCATCTCTATCATAAAATGACCATTGCAACTGTTCTCCTTCTAAGACATAAATAGAAATAGCTGGGCTTGGGATTTGGTATTGATTGAACAGCACTTTGGATTGGTAAATAGGTCGAATTCCGCCATTGGTGGTTAGCGTAAAGTAAGGATCGGGCAGTCGCTCTTGCACCATTCCTCCTTCATCATAAGGCAACAATTTTTGTTTCACTTCCCCTTTTCGGACTTGGATGTCTACTTTAAAACGCCTTGGTTGTTGGTAGCTAATGTTTTTGTTGTAGGCCCACCAATCATTTATTTTTATAGACAACATTACCGCCTCTTGCTTGCCCTTGTACAAATTGATTTTGCGATAAGGAATAAAGAGGCTTGCTTTGGACCAGACATTGGCCTTTAATGCCAATACTTGTTGTTGTTCAGTATAAACATTGGTTCCGTTTTGGTATAAATTTATGGTTGGGTACTGCAAACTCAGCCGCTCATTGGGGCTAGTATACAGGTATTCGAAGCTCAATAATAGACCTGTGGTTCCCAAGGCTTCATGATAAAAATCTTGTTGTAGCAGTACATTTTTGGCTTCAAAAATCGGATTGGCTTGGGCGTGGATTAGGCCAATTCCTACTAGTAGATTTATTAGTAATAAACTGATTTTCATAAACAAAAGTTAAACATACAATGGGCCTACAACAAGTCCTTATTTCGTACAAAAATCATACATAATTGATTACCTGATTACCTATTGCAAGCTACAAAAGATAATCTAATGACAATCAATTATGTACAAAATACGTCTTACCAATAACAAAAAGTGTGCAAAAGATAAGACAGTTATTACTGGAAATATACTAAAAGATGTTTAAGCCTACTTATTAACCATAAACATGTTGTACTTCATCCAATAGATCAAAAACTTCTGCGGCTCCATTGGCTGTCACCAATTGTGTACGATAAGACTTCACGCCTCTCAGACCTCTAAAATAATTGGTATAATGGCGGCGCATTTCCAGAATTCCGAGCTTCTCCCCTTTCCAAACAATGGATTTTTCTAAGTGTTCTTTGGCAGCAGCCACCCGCTCCTCTATCGTTGGCGGAGGCAGGTGTTCGCCCGTGGCAAAGTAGTGTTTTATTTCTCTAAAAATCCAAGGATAACCAATGGCTGCACGCCCAATCATAATGCCATCTACGCCATACTTGTGGCGGTATTCCAATGCCTTTTCGGGGCTGTCAATGTCTCCATTGCCAAAGATGGGAATGTGAATGCGTGGATTTTTCTTGATATTGCCGATTTTAGTCCAGTCGGCTTGGCCTTTGTACATTTGCTTGCGTGTACGCCCGTGTATAGACAATGCCTGAATGCCTACATCTTGCAGACGTTCGGCTACATCTTCTATAAATATGGTGTCCTCATTCCAGCCCAAACGTGTTTTTACCGTTACAGGCTTGTTGGTGGCTTTGACTACTGCTTCAGTGAGCTTGACCATGCGTGGAATATCTTGCAAAATTCCTGCACCTGCCATCTTGCACACTACTTTCTTCACAGGACAACCATAATTAATATCAATAACTTCGGGATTGGCCTCTTCTACAATTTCGGTAGCACGAATCATAGAATCCATATTAGCACCAAAAATCTGAATACCAATTGGACGTTCATAATCAAATATGTCTAGTTTGGCTACACTTTTCTCGGCATCTCTAATCAAGCCTTCTACAGAGATAAACTCTGAATACATCATGTCGCAGCCTTGTTTTTTGCACAAAGCACGAAAAGGTGGATCACTGACATCTTCCATTGGAGCCAACAAAAGAGGAAATTCGCCTAACTCTACGTCACCTATTTTTACCATAACTACTAACCTTCTTTTACAATGTATTTATGTTTTTATCAAATTGTTATTTGCACTCCAATAATGCCTTACAATAAAGATAACCCATAAACATTGTTGAAGTTCATGGCACAAAGATACATTTTTTCACTAGAATAAAGAGATTTGTCTTTTGGGGTAATGCACAAATAATGTCAAATAATAGCCTGTTGGTGCATTTAGTAGACATCTCCAAACATAAATAAGCCGATTATCGTCTTTGCAACAACAATCGGCTTTATCTTTATAATAGCTTAGATGCAACTTACTACTGTACAGGCTGCATAACTTTGGTGGTATATTTTTCCAATAGTTTCAACATTACATCATTCAAATACTCTACTTGATAATCTCCTACAGTGGGTTCAATATGTCCTTTTCCAATTCCACTGTGATCCGTTAAGAACACATAAGTTCCTCCTGTTAGTATAGAGCAAAAACGCATCAAGAATTCTGTTTCTTTGTCGGTACCACTCGAAGCAATGGGAATGATACGTACACCTTTGGCAGCGGCCGCTTTGAGAGTGGCTTGCATTTGTGCTAGGCTTTTGGCATTGTGGTGAGCAGGTGCGTCCAAGAATAAAAACATCAGGCGCGTGGCTTTTTGGTCTGTCCAATCTTGGTCTATAGCTTGTGCTAATGCGGCCTCTACGGCTTCTGCAAAATCACCTCCACCGCTGGTCTTTTGTTGATTGATAAAATCAAAAGTGGCCTGATAATCTTCAGACAAGCTGGCTGTACGAGTCAGGTAATCTGCCTTGGGGGCATAATCTCTATAAAAAATACTTCCTAAGCGTACATTTACCTCGGGTTTGATCACTTGATAACCCTTCATTACATCTTGCAATTCTGCTTTTAGATAATTGATTTCGTCTTCCATAGAGCCAGTAGCATCTACTACAAAAAGGACATCCAATTTATTCACTTCTGCATTTACCTTAGGTGATAATTGCCAAGAGGCCACCCCCTCAATATACGGAACAGCCGCCCCTATTTTTGTCTTTTTCTTACCGTCTACTACAACCAATTCCAAGCCGTCTACAACACCTGTACTTGGTGTAAAAGGTTGTACCCAAAGGGTTGCTCTACCTGCATGATTGGTTCTAGATTCCCACAGAGTACCCGCAATAGGATCCTTTAATTGTATTACAATATCACTGGCTGGTTGCCCCAAAGCGTCTGTAATATCCACATCATAACGTTGTTGCGGGTGCATGCCCCAATGATTTTTGTAATCCTTAAAGTTGGTATTTTCAGTCAACTGCTGCCAAAAATCCCAAGCCTCCAAATCATCCCATTGTCCTGCTGTTAACATACCGGGTTCTGGTTTGATAAGATTACTATCTGGGTTCAGTGGTTCATTGCTCATGACTGTACTTCGATCGCCTCTTACTTTTAATTCTCCCGTGAGATCAATACTTTTCTCTGTGGGTTCTGCATTTTGTGAACAACTAAAAAAGCATAGACAAGAGAGGACTATGCTCAGGTAGAACAAATTTTTCATAGTACAACTAGTATTTAATTAATTTGGGTTAAAGTCCAGAGCAAAGCTTTAATAATAAGGAAGTTGGGTTTTCTTTATAAGAACTACTCTGTCTGTTCTTTTGTTTTGGTATAATTGGAGTTTTTTTTTTAACAGTTATATACTCAAAAGATTCATTTTTTCTTAAAAAACAAACACATATTTTCCAAATTATTGATAATATTCCCCACACCAATATTTGTCATTTTTACGATATATAGAATAATTGGTTAAATGTATTTTTTTTGTAGAGTTATATGAATAATAGACATTGCGAGTCTCACTTTTCATTCCTATACAACTCCATTCGCAATAATGTCTAGTAAATATAACAATTTTTAATTAAATTTTGGAAAATTTAAGCAATCGTTCAACAACAACACTTAACTCAAAACATAATTTCAATTTTATTAAAAATTCAGAATATTATTCCATAAAACTTTAATATAGTTTTTATCTCAAAATATAACACACATCCTTACTTTGTTTTAAATCATATCTAATTGATTATCAGTTTATTACAAATAAAAAATCATAAAAACATGATAATCAATTAGATAAAAGGTGCTTTTTTAGCTTACTGATTAGTTTGTATACTGCACAAACCAAGTCAGATCGCCTTTATTCAATAATGATAGCAGGATTTAATTTTTTTAGTTTATTTATATCCTCTTCTGGAATTTCATTACCATATAACTTGATCTTCTCTAGTTTTTTCAATTCCAGTACTTCTACTGGGAGTTTTTCCAACTTATTCCAAGCAATGTCTAAATACTTCAAGTTGACTAAATTAGCTAGACCTTTCAGATCTTCGAGCTTCATTGGTCTTCGTCGTTGATAAAAGTAATTACCACTACTGTTTAGCCTCAAACGACTTTCAAATTCTTTTAATTTTTCGGGTTGATTTTGATAAGTTTCTCTATGCTTGTTTACCGTACCCATAGGCATATATTGATCTTCCAAACCATAAGCATCGATCTTCAAGGATTCCAAGGTTTTGATTTTGAAAAACGTTTGAATCATCTCTTGCGGTACAGGAGGACGCGTAGTGAGTGTTACCCTACCATCACATTCTAAGTGTTTGAGGTGTTTTAACTGTGTTAAATCTGGCAGTGTTTGGACATAACAAAGTGCAGAATTCATTTTTAGGGTTTCTAGTTGGCTCAAGTTTAATAAACTATCTGGAATATTCTTCAGAGAGTTATTACTGATGCTCAACCACTTTAAGCCCTTGAGTTGAGTAATCCATTCAGGAAATTCTACTGGTTTTACGCCATAACCATAAATTCCATAAAAATCTAGGTATTCTAAATTAGTCAACTGAGTGATTTCTTTAGGAATATCTCCTTGGTAACTCCAAAGGGTTAATTTTTTGAGGCTTTTGAGTCCCCCAATAGCAGGCGGCAGTTTTTTTAGCTTTTGACAATAACTAAGATTCAGTTCTTCTAAATTTTCTAGCCGCCCAATAGCATACGTCAGGCTTTCAATATTTGTCTTTTTTAGATTCAAAACCTTTAGGTTTTTGAGCTTACTGATTTCAGGAGGAATAACCGTGAAGCTATTTGATTCCAAAATCAATTCTTCCAAAGATTCTAACTCAAAAATAGCAGCAGGGATAGTCTGTAGTTTTTTATCTGTAAGATCTAATTTTTTGATTCCTTCACCATCGGTTGCTTTCTTAGCCAACTTTTCAATCATCTCCTTGACACGAACACGCCCTGGTTTTGCTCCTTTCTTAATCGGAGATTTGCCTGCTTTTAGCAACGCTATAAATTGATCATACTGAAATTCCCCATCACTAGACAAGGCTTTTTTGAGGCAAATTTCGGGCAAATCTTCTGAATAATAATCATAGGTAAAGAAATCATCCCAATCGCTATAATAGTTAATACAAACCGTATCTTTGCTAGGATTTAGGCGAGAGTCATGGTCAGAATTGAGAATATAGGGCACATGGGCAGTACCTTCTATCGTGATAGAACCATGATTATAATTGCCATTGAATGCATACTTAATATAGGCATCACCATTGACCTGTATCACATTATCAAAACTGTGGAGCACCTCACAATACAAATCTCCTAATACCAAAAGACAAGGGCAATCTTCTGGAATATCAACATCCCCTTTCACACTCAAGTTGCCTTTAAAAATATAGAGACAGCCCTCCTCATAATCATCCTCATTTTCTAATTCTAATAAATCGGCCAAACTATCTTCATCTAGATTGCCGTTGACAAACACATCACCTTCTAGCACAAAGATGCTATCGTATCCAACATCACCCAAAGGATCATACTTTCCCAGATCAAAAGCTTCTATAGCTTCCTCTTCTGTCATTATGATGGCTTTGGGGTTTTCAGTAGTAGCTTTTTTTTCAGGGGCAGAAGGCTTTTCTTTTTGTTCTTGTGCAAACTTTTCGATGGTGGCTACAGACATTGCCTTTTTTACTTTTGCTCCCTTTTTGAAAGGAGATTTTCCAGCTTTGACTAGTTCTATAAAGCGATTGGCATCAAATTCCAAATCATGCTCCTCTTCATCATAGATGTCAAGAATACTCTCGTCCATCAAAGAAATCAAATCTTCGTGATAATAGTCATAATTAAAGAAATCATCATGATCACTATAACAATTGATACAAATAGTGTCGTTATGAGGGGTCATTCCACAACCATGGTCAGAGTTAATGAGATAGGGTACATAGGTAGTTCCATCTATATCTATAGAACCATGATTGTAATCTCCACTAAAAACATACTTGATAAAAGCATCGCCAGTGATATGAACATAATTATTAGTATGGTCAAAAACATCACAATACAGATTACCCAAAACCAACAAACAAGGGTAATAAGGATCGGCACACAAGGTAAAATCTCCCTGTACTGTTAAATCTCCCTCTATGATAATCATTTCCTGCACAGTTTCTCTACCATTAGGAAAGAAGAAACGCTCTACATTATGATCACCAAAATCTTCATTAATTACCACATCTCCCTTAACTACAATATGAGCATCATAATCTATATTCCCAACAATAGAGTTTTTGATGGGGTATTGTTTGTAAGCTTCTTCTTTTGAAAGTAAAACAGTTTGAATCGTGGTGTTTTCATCTTCAGAAGCATTCGTTGTTATTACTTCCTCATAGCCTTTTTTCTTCTTGGCTTTAATCATTTTTTCCGCTTCCTTCTGAGCCTTTTCAGCGGTATCAAACGTCTTAGTTTTCTCCTGCCCTTTTGTTCCTATTTTGCCATAGGTAACTGTGTGAGTATTGTCTATACATTCGATTTGCCAAAACTTTGCTGACTTATCATCTTTGTATTCCAAGTAAAATTTCATGATGCGATTTAATATTGAAAATTATCATAAATAAATTTCTGTTATTCCGTTTTTTTCAAATGCACTAAGACAACATTTCTTTGGGTACAATTCCCATTTTTTTCATCAAAAAAGTGGCATTTTTATTTTTTGCAATTCCTTTATTGAGTTGATAATCAAATTCAAGCTCATCATTCTGAATAATACTTTCAAAACACAAATTAGCAATTTGTTGAGGCAACTCCTTTTCCAAATCCCCTAGCTCCAAATCATGTGTAGCCACCATTACCAAAGCATTAAACTGCAAGAAATAACGCACCAACAACTGCGAACCCAAGAGTTTGTCTTCTGAATTGGTTCCCTTTAGGATTTCATCCAAAATAATAAACGTAGGTTGTCCCTTCTTCAATTCTTCTATAATGTATTGCAAACGCAACAATTCTGCCTGAAAATAAGACGTTTGTGCATTGATAGAATCTTGTACACGCATAGAGGTTTTAATATCCATCAAGGAACATTCAAACGACTCGGCGCAAACGGGCGCACCACATTTTGCCAAGAGCAAATTGATAGCCACACAACGCAAAAAAGTACTTTTGCCCGCCATATTCGA
>CAYULH010000115.1:0-18235 GCA_964445645.1 uncultured Aureispira sp.
TTGATTTGATTTTGTGATGGCCTTGATTGCACCGCTGCTACGAGAAATCAAAAAATCAAACCAATCAAATTAAGCACGGTACGCGGAGCGACCAATTAATACCGCCAAAGATTCAAATAGCGTCTAAATATCTTGGTTAGATTGATGGCATCGTCAATACCTCTGTGCATAGTACCTTCAAATTCAAAGCCTTCCATTTTTAGGGCTTTGTTGAGTCCAACAGCACGACCTATATTTTTGATACGTGGGTATTGATCTTTTAGATTGATGTGTTGTTTGGCCCATTGCTCGTCCAGTTTGTGGTATTTGCAATCCTTGACCAATGCAGAGCGATCAAAAAAGCCCCAAGAGCAAAGCAAATACTCCTCGCCGTCGTTTAAGCCAATCCAATCTTGGAAATCCTCAATCACCTCAGGAAAGGTATCAGCCTGATTGACATCTACCTGAGAGATCGTGGTTAGTTGTTGGCAAAAATCAGACAACATAGGGTGTGCCACAGGTTGTACAAAACTCTCAAATCGACTTTTGATTTCGCCACGCTCATTTACCAATACGCCTCCAATTTCGATAATCTCACGCCGCTTGCCTCTTGCCTCCCATTCTGTTTCCCAACAGGTAGCCTCCAAGTCATATATAATGTAATTCATGTTGTCTCTTTCTGGTTTTTATTATTAATACTTCGTGGATTTTTTACTTTACTGATTCCTTTGTACACAGTACAAAGGAAGTCAGATCGCTTCACGAGTACAAAAAAGCTAAAAAAGCATCTTGTATCTATTTGATTATCAGTCTTTTATGATTTTGGCTTATTTTCTGCAATAAACTGATAATCAATTAGATACGATTTCCAACGAAGTAAGGTATTATCAGAAAAATAGAAGATTTTTAATACGCATAACGCGCCAATGGCACAATATCTTGCCCAACAAACTCCTCCTTCAAATACTTATAATGTGCCGTCATGGCAATCATAGCCGCATTATCGGTACAATACGCCAACTTGGGTATAAACACCTCCCAGCCTTTTTGGGTTCCCAAGACTTCCAATCCTTGACGCAAGCCACTATTGGCCGATACGCCCCCTGCAATGGCAATATGCTTGGCTCCTGTTTGGGCAGCAGCTTTTTCTACTTTATTTAACAAAATAGACACAATACGAGCTTGTACAGAAGCACAAATATTGGCCAAGTTTTCGGTAATAAAGTTGGGGTTTTGGCGTTTTTCCTTTTGCAAAAAACGCAGAATATTGGTCTTCAAGCCACTAAAACTAAAATCCAAATCGGGAATATTAGGCTCGGTAAACGGGTAGACCACTTCGCCCTCTTGAGCCAGCTTGTCAATAATAGGCCCAGCAGGATAATCCAACCCCAACAACTTCCCTGTTTTGTCAAACGCCTCTCCAGCCGCATCATCAATAGTACTGCCCAAAACGGTCATTTTCAAAGGAGCCTCTACCAATACCAATTGCGTATGCCCTCCCGATACCGTTAAGCACAAAAACGGGAAAGCAGGTCTTGGGGCTTCTATAAAATGCGCCAATACATGTGCCTGAATATGATTGACCTCAATCATAGGAATATCCAAACTCAAAGCCATAGCCTTGGCAAAAGATACCCCCACCAGCAAAGCCCCCATTAAGCCCGGCCCTCTGGTAAATGCAATAGCGGTCAGGTCTGTTGCCTGTACCCCTGCCTGACGCAAAGCCATTTCTACTACAGGCACTACATTGGCCTGATGTGCCCGAGAGGCTACTTCTGGTACTACTCCTCCATATTCCTTGTGTATGGCCTGACTAGCCACACAGTTGGAGCGCAACACCCCATTGTGCATCACGGCTGCTGCTGTATCATCACAAGATGATTCTATGGCTAGTATCAGTATATTATCCTTATTACTCACCTATGCTGTTTTTTTGATTTTAATACCTAATAAATGGTTTTGGGTAGACTAGATGTTATTTTTTTAAACAACTTCTAAGCCTCTAATATCGTCAACTAATATTAATCCCGTATTTTGTACCAATTATAAACTCTTTTGGCTCAATAATGGTTAAATTACTGGTAGACTCTTCTAATCTAAACCACAGGATTAAGTAATCTTAAACCCTACTACCGAGCTAAGATAAGCTTTATTTTTATAAATCCATTGTGCCAAAATAACATTGACCATCCAATCATCTGATCCACATATTGATAAGCAAGACCAAGAAGCACCACCTTCCAAAAGTTTGTTGGGCCGTGTTTTTGCCAAGATATGGCAATTCTTCAAGCGATTGACCAAGGTTTTGTTATTGCTCATTGCACTTATCTATGGATTGTTGTGGCTGCCACCTGTACAAACCAAATTGGGCCATTTGGTAGCCGATGTACTGGGCAATCTCTGGGAAACAGAAGTGCGAATTGACCGGCTGGAAATTTGGCCATTGACTGACTTTGTTTTTCACGATGTTTTTATCAGAGATCACGACAATGACACCTTGATTTATGCCAGTGAAGTTCACGCTCTAAATTACAATGTATTTGCCTTATTTCAGAAGGAAATCAGCATTGGGCACATGGTCATCAATGACGCTGTGTTCAAGGTTCAACGCCGTCCACACGCCGAGTTTTTTAATATTCACTTTATCATTGCCTTTTTTGAAGCAGGAGAAAGAACAGGGCCACCGCCCGCCAAATTCAAGTTCTCGCTTGGAGGAGCAGAATTGAGGAATGCACGGGTGCATTTGGCCGATACCGCTATTGGTACAGCAGCACTTATTACCTGCGATACGGGCTATATTACCAAACATACTACCCGAGGGGTAGATATGATTGGCAAATATGTTTGGGCCAATAAGACCCACTTATCCAATGCCGATATTACGGTGCGTTTGTTTGAGACCGTTCCCATTCCCAATGAGGACTCCTTGCTTGCGCTGGTGCCTGTTGATACGACCATTCCCGATTGGAATGTGGGCTGCGAACGCCTGAAATTGGATAATGTTAATTTTAGGCTCATCAATGAACGGGAAGGTTTTGTGAGCGATCCCGATTTGCCTTTAGATTTTACCAATCTCCATTTTAATAACATCAATTTGGATGTAGATACGTTCCGATTGCAGCACGAGGTATTTACAGGGCATGTCCGAAAACTGCATGGACTCAATCATGGAGGATTTGAACTCAAGCATTTGTCGGGTGATGCCCTAATTAGCCCCAACAAAGTAGCAGTTACCAATTTTAACCTCAAAACCAACAACAGCAGTATAGGCCATCATCTTATTTTGAGCTACAAAGGGTATCGTTCTTTTTATGATTATCCTAATAAAGTCCACATGCAAGGTATTTTTGATGATAGCTCTACCGTCACTTTTAGAGATATTGCTGCCTTTGCCCCTCCTATGGCGGAGAATGTTTTTATTGGAAGCAACTTAGACCATCCTATACAAATAAAAGGGCGATTTAATGGAACGGTTAATAATTTGCACGCCAACAATGTTATTCTCAAAGTGCTCAATTCTACCATAAAAGGCAATATCTCCCTCAATGATATTACCAATCCCAATGCTGCCTTTATGGATTTGAACCTCAAAGAAGTCAACAGCAGCTATCAAGATCTAACAACCATTCTACCCTTTGTAGATTTGCCCCCCAATTTATCCAGTCTGGGCCAAATGACCTTCAAGGGCACTTATATTGGGTATTTTGATAATTTTGTGGCAGATGGCTACCTTATAACAGGCATTGGGGATGTCAAATCGGACTTAAAACTCAATTTGCAACAAGGAAAACAGAGGGCTGCTTATCGTGGTGGGCTACTGCTTGATAATTTTGATATTGGAGCCTTTGTTGATAATGAAGATTTGGGCCGGCTCTCTGTCAAAGCAGACATCAATGGCACGGGTCTGACCCTAGAAACCCTCCATGCAACTCTACAAAACACCAAGATTGATAGTCTCTTCTTCAAAGGCTATAAGTATGAAGATATTCTTATCAATGGCAATTTTAAGCAAAAACGCTTTGATGGGGATATTCTATCCAAAGACAGCAACATGGATTTGTTTGTGCGTGGAATTATGGATTTGAATGGAGAATTGCCCAGTGTAGATATTTTGGGAAATGTCAAAAACTTGGATTTATACGCCCTTAATATAACCCAAGAACGCATGGGGCTGCAACTCGATACCTTTGATATTAATGCCATGGGAAGCAATATTGATAACTTTGTAGGTGTGGCATCTATTCGGGGCATTACAGGGCATCGAGGCAACATCCACTCTCAGCTCAACAATATTTACCTCAATGCACAAAACTACCCCGGTGATTCTACAGTAGCCATTGTTGGTGAAGATTCTGTTTGGACAATCCGCCAAACCCGAAAAATTGCCCTCAAATCGGATGTATTGGATGTGCAGGTGTGGGGCGAATATGATGTGCTCAATCTTGTCCGTTCCATCAACAAGTTTATCAAAGACTACCACCCCAATCTGTATCAAGAAATATACAAAGTACCCAAAGCTTCCCTAGATTCTATTAAATTTGGAATTCCACAATTTGCCAATTTCTTGGTTGATTCTAGCCTCCTCGACAGCATCCCCCATCAGGATTTTTATTTCCAAATTCGAGTCCCTGATAATACCCGAAACTTGACCCAGCTCATTGATACCAATTTTAGATACCTAGAATACATTGATCTAACAGGCGAATATGATGGTAGTGATGGTTACTTGGATATTAGCGGTCAGGTAGGTGCTGTTAGTATTGGTAATGTGTCGATTAGGGATATTGATTTAAAAAAAGGAAAAGCAGATGGCCCCACCTTTAATCTCAATTCTACCATAAAAAACCTATTGCTCAATGGCAAAGAGTTTGTTCCTGATATTGACTTAACCATGAATGCCATTGGGGATTCTGTGCGTTTTAATGTCTCGGCTGAAGCGGTTGGAGAATTTGCCAAAGCATTGTTTATCAATGGGCAACTTTCTATTCAAGAGAAAAAAATTATTTTAGAACTCGACACCTCTAGTCTTTTTATTTTAGATCAAAAATGGATGATTAATGACAAAAACCATATCAAGATTGGTCAAGAAGAACTAGACATTGAGAATGTAGTCTTATTCAATCAAAACAAACGGGTTGCACTCAGTAGTGTCAACAACAACAAAGGGGCAAGAATTGAAGTAGAAAACCTCAGTCTAAAATGGCTCTATGGTTTTATGCAGCCATTGCCCATGATTGAGATTGATGGTATTTTTTCTGGCAATGCGACCATGAGCAATGTGTTTACCCAACAGGAAATTACGGCCAATGTATTGTTAGATACCTTGCTTATCAATGGCGATTATTGGGGCAGCAACTCCCGACTTACCGCCTCTGCCGATAATCTTAAATCCAATTTCAGAGGTTTGTTTACCCACAATAGTTCGTTTGTTGAAGATTTGAAGGTAACGGCTACCTTTACCCCCAAAGCAGCTACCCCCAACAAGGCACTCCAAAATCTGCTGGATGTGAATATCAAGGGCCAACGAGCCAAAGCTAAAATACTAGAGTACTTTATAGGGGAGCAAATCTCCAATACCGAGGGCGATGCCTTTGTGGATATGCGTATCTTTGGCAATATCAAAGGCAAACAAACTGTATTAAATGCCGAGGGCGAAGGGTTGATGACAGGCGTTAAAACCACCGTCAATTTTCTGCAAACTCGCTATGTTATTGATGATGGAAAGATTGAGATTGACAACAAAGGCTTTCATATTGTGCCTGAATTGGAATTGGATATTTATGACCAATATGTAAGTGGTGGGGTTGGGGTGACAATTCTAGGTGACAAAGGCAAAAAAGCATACTTGGGGGGTAGCCTCACACACAACCATCTCAAAAACTTTGGACTAGATGCCAAAGCTGTTTTTAAGAACAACTTGATGATGAATACCACCTTGGCAGACAATGATCTGTTTTATGGAAAGGTCTATGCCTCGGGCACGGCTGCTTTTACAGGGCCTTTTGAGCGACTAAAACTCAAGGTAGATGCCCGAACAGAGGAAAACACCACTTTTAATTTGCCGTTTGGCGGCCCACTGACGGTTACAGAAACCGATTACATCAAGTTTATAGATGTGAAGGCAAGTGCTGATTCGGCTATTGAAAACACAACCCAACGCATCAATACAGGAGGATTGGATATTGAAATTATTGCCGACATCCAACCCTCGGCAGTTGCTCGACTTATTATTGACGAACAAGCAGGGGATGTTATTGAAGGCCGTGGCAGTAGTGACAATATGCGTATTACCTATGATCGCTCTGGTGATCTCAAAATATTTGGCACCTATGTCATTGAGGAGGGAAATTATTTGTTTACCTATCGCAACCTTATCAATAAACCCTTTGATGTGAAGAAAGGGGGTACTATTACTTGGGGGGATAATGATGGCGATCCCATGCAGGCTCGGTTGGACATTCAAGCAGCTTATGTCAAAAACCTAGGGGTTAGCAACCTTGTATCGAGCTATACGGCCAGTGATCCAGACCTTGCAAAACTAGCCAATACGCCTTGCCGTGTCGACTTGCTCATGGACATCAAAGGGGCTTTATTCACGCCTCAAATTGATTTTAAAATTAATGTATCAGATGTTATACAACGTTTACAAAATCCAGTGGCTTTGGCCCTACGAGAAATTCATGCAGATAAGAATGAGCTAAACAGACAGGTATTTGGTCTTATTGTTTTACAACAATTTCTTCCCTTGGAAACCAATAATGTCAATGTGGTATCTTCTGGAATTAATACAGGCATTAGTACACTCACAGAGTTGGTCTCCCAACAATTCTCCCGTTATATCAATGACCTACTGGTTGGTGTAGTCAAAGAGGTGGATTTTATTTCTAGTTTGGAATTTGATTTTAATTTTAATATTCGGGATAGTGAAAGTCAGAATATTCGTTCAAGAACCTCTAATGTACGTCTAGGAAGTGATGTCAAATTCTTGGACGATCGCTTGCGGGTCTATGCTGGTGCCAATTTGGATATTGCCAGTGACGATGATTTGGGGCTGGACAATGGCAATTATATTGGTGGGGATTTTATTATTGAGTATTTTATAACAGAAGATGGGCGTTTGAGGGTCAAGGCGTATAATCGAACAGAAAACACCATTTTGGGTAGAAGTATGCGAACAGGTGTAGGATTGTCTTATCGAAAAGAATTTAATTCGCTGCAAGAATTGGTAGACGAAGCCAAAAAGAATAAAAAACAAACTATTAAGCTCCGATTAGAAAAGAAACAGAAAAAAGTAACAGATATAAACCAACTCATGGCCATTACGCAGGAGGAAGCCACCCAAAAGCAATTGCTCAAAAAGAAAAAACGCCTAGAAAAAAAGATTCAGAAACTACAAAAACGACAAGATAAGCTCGCCCAAAAGCAATAAAAATTGCAGCACTACATGATACGTATCAATGAAAAGACGCTTCTCTTGAATGATTCAAAAGAGCGTCTTTCTATTTCTATGTAATATTGCTTGCTTATTCTAGTCCTCTATAACCGCAGAGATACCTCGGTCTACCAAGGCATCTTTCATTGGTTTTAGTTCTTTTTTAGAACCTGTTTTTACGGTAGCTTTGCCCTTAAAATGGATCAAATAGCTCAATTGCTCTGCTTGTGCAGCACTGCAACGACACACTTCCATAAACGATTGAATAACCCAATCAAAGGTATTGTAATCATCATTGAATACCACAATCTTGGATGAATTTCCAATCTTTTCTAGTAGGGCAACTTCTTCTTCTTCTTGCCAAGTTGATCTAGTGCTAAATTCCAACATATAAAACGATTTTTATTGGCGGGTAAAGTGTAATATATTTTATAATATAGAGTACTACTCTACTCTGTGAATGACTAAATTACAAAATTTCGAGCATTTTTTCAATAAATTTGCTTGATTTCCACGAGAACAGGCCAATGGTCAGATGGATACCAATTATTATAACTCCAATTGCTAATCTCATAATACTCTACTGACAACGAGGAACTAACAAAAATATGATCCAGACGTTTGTGCATATAGCGAGGATAAAAAATATGTAACAGCAGCTTTGTCCATGTCCATTGCTTATCTATTCCTGCAAAAGTATAACACAAAGCATTCTTTTTGGTTTTTGCACACACAAAAGCATCTGCCAAATTGGCCTTAGCTATGGCTCGATAAACCAAAGAAGTGCTCGAAGCATTCAAATCTCCTGTAAGAACAATAGCCACACTAGGATCCTCTTGGACCAATGCAGCAATTTTATCCAAAATTACTTGTATTTGCAACGCCCTTACTCCCTTCTTTTGAGCGTCCAAATGTGTATTCAGATGAAAAAAGCTCCGGCCTGTTTGTCGCTCCTCAAATTGAATCCAAGTACAAATTCGATGGTGTCCTGCCCCCCAATCCCTAGAACAAACCTCAGGAGTATTGGACAACCAAAAAGTGCCTTTGTCCAATACACCAAATTGGCCGCTATCATAAAAAATCCCCACTTGCTCTCCCCCATGATTTCCCCCTGCTTGTGGCCCATAATAATCAAAGGCAGGAAAAGCAGCCTTGATGGCCTCTATTTGTGGGGTGCTTCCCTCTTGTATAGCCAATATATCGGGCTGCAATGCGTCAATATGTTTGAGTACATAGGGGGAGCGATCTGCCCAGTTTTTAGAGGGTATATTGGCAAACTTGGGGTGGTCATTCAGCAGGTTGTAAGTCATCATTCGCATAGGCACACCTGTTTTACCCGTGCTATAGTGGCTTAAATATAAACCACTGTATTGGGTAGAATATTTCTAATCTTTTCTTGTTCCGATTTTTTGAGTGGGTTGTGACTCAAGTATAAAATTTTGAGCTGACGCAATGCTGTTAAATTATTGGGCAAACGTGTCAATTGATTTTCGGATAAATCCAAAATTTCCAAATGCTCTAACCAACAAAGCTCACTAGGAATTTCTGTCAATTGATTATTTCTCAAGATTAGCTTTTTGAGTTTTCTCAATCGCAATAAGCCTCTAGGAAAAGCAGTAATATCATTATCAATTAAAGACAAAATCTCTAAGTTACTCAACTCCAATATACAAGCAGGAAAAATTTTTAAGTTACTGCCTACCAAGGATAACTCCTCTAATTGATGGAGTTGGCCAATTGCATCTGGAATCGTCTCAATGGGATTATAATTGAGAATAAGGCGGCGCAAGTTTGTCAGTACATGGATATTGTCGGGTAACTTTGTAAGGTGACAATGGTTGAGGCTACAAACTTCTAGCTCGCTCAACTGATAAAAATTATCGGGTAGTTGGGGCAAATACTCATAGTGATAGTCCAGTTCTCTAACCAATCTTGTTAATTCCTGCCATTTATTGTCTAGGCAACGCCACAAATAGGCTGGTCGTTTACTTAATAGAGTAGCTAAGATAAGATTGGAACAAGGGCCTATGCTTTCCAATAATTGAAAACCAAGTTCATGATTTACCTCCTCATCGCTCTTAAAAAGTGCAATAATGGCTTCGTAGTCGTTGTCGCTAGACATGGTTCACTTTGATGGTGTCTGAAAAGAATAAAAACATGGATGAAAATAAATTCAAGAATTTTGGGGCTGTGTTTGTATAATTCTTGTAAAGGAATCTTAAGGTAAGTTTTTTTATTGTATTTTCGTTGCTTTTTTCTGTTTTTTGACTCTTCCTAAGAGAAACTTATTTTCAATAAAATCTACTCGATTTATTGGGTCAAGTTTATTTTTTTTGAAAAAAATAAGCAAACTTTGTTGCTCATTCTGAATAACATCAATCTATACAAAAATATAGTATTTGCTTTTTTTTGGCTCTTTTCAAATTGTTAAAAATATTATACTTAACAGAGGCATAAAAAGTCAAAAACCGATATAACAAATAAACAAACAATAACACAAAAAATGCTAATTAATTATCATCCATAGACACTTCAAACAAATAAAATAAAACATGTGTTTTTAAAAATTTAGTTCGCCCCCGTCCATACACACTAGGGTTTCTTACTTATTTGTAAAAATGTTTACCTGACCAAATTGGTCGGTTGAGTCTTAAAAATATACTTCATCTTTCTTGGTTTCTGCTAATACAAGCGGTATTTTAAATACAGATTTTAGCAAATTCCAGACTTAGTATTAGACTATATATCAAGCAATTATTTTTGTAAGAGCAGTTCTATTGTGAACCCTTTGTGTACTTCATGTGTATTGCATGTAACGATATTCTGTTCTATATAATTAACTGCGACCATTACATATATATCCGACTAAGAATTGATTGTAATAATTTGTTCATTAGATCCACTGTCTCTTCCATGAAGAGACCTTCACAACCATTTGAGCATGAGTATTGAGACAGAGCAGTATATGCGTTTAAAAAACAAAATATACAGCGATTTAAACACCAAGACTTTCTCAATCAACTACTGGGAAAAACTAAAAGAAATTCCACATGAAATTAGTTTACTTCAACAACTAGAACAATTGAGCGTCTATAAGAATAAGTCCATTAAGAAATACCCAAAAGCATTAGCAGACCTACCCAACCTGCACCATCTCTCTTTACGCTTCAACCATCTTAAGCATTTGCCTGAGGTGATTGGCAATTTAAAGCGTCTTGAGACTTTAAATTTATCCAACAATCGCTTTTCGGCCTCTTGCAAATGGGAACCTCTAGCGGGGCTTGATAAACTTAAAGTGCTTAATCTTAACTATGCACTTCAAAATTTATCTGAGCTTCCTGAACCAATTGGTCGAATTCCCTTTTTGAAGGAGTTGCATATATCGGGCAACAAACTACATCGTTTGCCCGATAGCCTAGAGCAATTGCGTCATCTGGAGCGCTTGTATTGTGATGCCAACGATTTTGATACCTTTCCAAGCATTCTGACTCGGCTTCCACGCCTCAAGTTCTTGCAATTGCCTGCCAAGGCACTGCGCGACTTGCCCGACAAAGCACTGGAGCTCCAGTATATAGAGGAAGTCAAATTCACTGCCAAAAGCCACAAAAATACACCTTACATTTTTGCTTTTGAACGGCTGCTCAAGAGTATCAAAGCCAATAACTTTGACAAAGAGTTGCAATTATTCTATTTGGCTATTATTCGGGGTGATATTCTCATAGAAGAACTATCCAACGAACAATTGCTCAATGTGCTCAATTGCGGCAGTCCTTCTTATACCAATCAAGCCTTGCTAGAGCTAGATAAAAGGATTCACGAAGGGATTTTTGGTGCGTTTAGATGGCCCCAAGCAGGAGATAAAATCATCATCAAAGGAAAACTAAAAGGGAAAGTATCTGAACTAAAAAAACGTCTACAAGAAATTAATGTACAAACGGGCATCAAAGTGGGCAAACAAGCCACACACTTACTATTGGGAAGTATGCCCGGTGCTACCCATTGGATGATTGACTCCCCCCTGACCTTCCTAACCGAACAGAGTATCGTAGCCCAGCTCAATCGTCTACAACAACCCTATTTGCTCTCTACTAGCGAACCCCACAATCTGGAACACATTCGAGAATTGTTGCACAGTGAACGCAATGAAAACATTTTACTAGCATTAGAAATTCTCAAAGGGGGCGGCCTCCCAATGTGCTTACTTACAGAGTTGTTTTTGGTTTACAAATTTACCCCAGTACAAAAGATTAAGCGCATGATTTACGAAATTGTAGGCCAATACGCACCTATGAATTTTGTAACAGCACTCAAGAGTCGTAAACCTATTGGGGATCGACTGTCTGAAATGACACGTTGCCAAAACTTGGAATACTATTGCCAAACAGGCCAACTAGACAAACGCTACATTGCCTTTTACTTGTATAATCGAGGCAACTATGGAATTTTATTTGCGCTGATGCACTTAGATACCCCTGACAAAAAAGCCTACTTCTCTGAAATTCTAAAAACAGGGCATCTCTCCTTATCGGGCTTAGATTTGACCCACTTGCCAGAAGATATGGGTGAATTATCAGGGCTTACCCACTTAGATATTTCCTACAATAAATTTACAGAAGTTCCGGCACCACTCTTCAAATGCAAAGAACTCAAGAGCCTTTACATCAGAGGACTGTACGAAATTCACAAAAAACCAGATGATCTCTGGAAAATTCCTTCTCTAGAGACGGTTTATGTAGGTTATAATAACAAATGGGCAGGTTACAGCCATGCCAACAGTGTGTTGCTCAATGGCTTGCAAATTATTGGTCGTTAGGTTGTTGGTGTAGCATAGCACGCAAGTGTCGACCATCTACACCAACAATAAGCCCTAAGTATAGCAACAACAAAGCGATGCTCAAGGCATAAGAGGACCAGCTAGGAGCCGTCCACAGTGGACGCAACCAATAACCATATCCATAATAAAACAATAAGGCCAATCCTACATAGCTCAACATACGCCCTACAGGATAAGGAATGGGATAATGTTTTTGTCCCAACCAATAAGCGAGCCATACCATGCTTGCATAGCAGGCCAATGTAGCCCATGCTGAACCCAAATACCCCGCTTGCCCCATCTGGACAAACCAAGGAATCAATACCAGATTGGCTACAATGGTAATGCCTGCACCACACAAGGCAATTATGGCTCCATAGCGTGTTTTATCACTCAATTTGTACCATATAGCAATGTTGTAATACAAACCCAAAAACAAATTGGCCAGCAACAAAAAGGGAACAATAACCAACCCCTCTCGGTAATTGGGCGCCACAAAATACTGCACCACATCCATAAACAACAAAATTCCCAAGAATCCTAAACAGCCTACCAAGGTGAATAGCAACGCTACATTGGCGTACAATTGTTTGGAGTAAGCCTTATCTACATTCTTAAAGAAAAACGGCTCTGCCGCATAATTGAATGCTTGCGTAAAAAGATTCATAAAAATAGCAATCTTATAACAGGCTCCATACACCCCCAATTGTTCCAAAACACTTTCGGAACTACCGGGCAAATAAGCCTTGAGCAAAATCCTATCCAATACCTCATTGATAATGCCCGCAAAACCTGCTACTACCAAGGGCAAGGCATACAAAATCATGCGCTTAAGCAATCCCCTATCAAACACGGCTTGCGCTTCCTCTCCTTCTTTGCTGCCGCTCGCAACTACCTTGTAATAATCAGGCAACAAAACCAAAAATGTCGCCGCACTCGCTATCAAATTGGCCAAAAACACATAACCAATCCCCATAGTAGCATCATAGTAGCTCGGTACATAATTGGGCAAGACATACAAGAAACACAACACGCCCCCCAAATGCAACAATAAATTGAGCAATTTGACCAAGGCAAATTTTAGCGCACGTCCTTGCAAACGCAGCAGCGCAAAGGGCAAGGCTACCAAAGCATCAAATCCCAAAATAAAAGCAAACCAACGAATGTAGTGTACCTTGTCGGGATAGCCCAAAAAACTAGCAATAGGCTCGGCCAACAAGACCAAAGCACTAACCCCAATTATGGTTGTAAACAGCATGACTCCTGTGGCTGTTTTGTAAGCGGTGGCCCGTGCTTCCTGCTTGACTCCAAAACGAAAAAAAGCCGTTTCCATACGGTAGGTAAACAATACCATCAAGAACGCTGCCCAAGCATATACATCGGTTTGTATCCCCATCTGAGCACGATCCTCGTTAAAGATGTACGTCAAAAATGGAGTCAAAAAAACAAAGGTCAGCAAGCGCCCTAAGATGCTACTCAATCCATACAAAGCCGTTTGTCCAGCTAGTTTTTTGATAAGAGACATAAAATTCGGAAAAGGGGGTTATTTATTTCTAGGTAAAAAGCAACCAAAGGTACAGTTGTTCTCACAAAAAAACATGTAGTCGGCTAAAAATGATTGTTGAGGATTAGAATTAGGCTGTTCTTAGCCCAAAAACGGAAAAACAATAGAAGCTTTCCTTGCATTGTACTAGAACATTAATCATTTTGAAAATCTATATAACCTATTGATTATCAAATTTATAAAAAAGAAACTTTATTTCCTATGCCTTCTAAAAAATCTAATCAGATATGATTTTATCCCCTAGTTCTACAAAAAGTTAGTTGGATAAAGGTTACTTTAGTAAAGAATTGACATTTACCAATTGTGATTCCTTATGGAATTATGGGGCTTCGGCCCATTATTTTTCACTCATTTGTATGGCCTATGTCTTCAAAAGATAATTTAATTGTTGAACAACTGCGCTCCAACGAAAGCAAAGCTGCTCTAGCAACACTGTACCAGAGTTTTCCAATGATCCGTCAATTGATTCGGAACAATGGAGGCAATGATGCCGATGCACAAGATGTCTTTCAAGAAGCCTTGTTGGTATTGTACAGAAACGCCCAAACAGCCGATTTTCAGTTGACCTGTGCCGCCAGCACCTACCTCTACAGTGTATCGCGTTACTTGTGGAAAGATATACAAAAGAAGCGTCAACGTGAAGTCTGTTTGGACCAAGATGTCCGCCAAGACACTTACATTGAGGAAAACCTAGAACGCCATCAAGAACAACAACAAAAATCGGCACAATTAGCCACCGTATTCCAACAATTGGGTGAAAAATGCCAATCCATTTTAAAAGCCTACTACTACCAA
This sequence comes from uncultured Aureispira sp., assembly GCA_964445645.1. GTDB lineage: Bacteria > Bacteroidota > Bacteroidia > Chitinophagales > Saprospiraceae > Aureispira. The sequence continues at coordinate 14,584 of CAYULH010000115.1, forward strand.
AAACAGTCTATGAAAGAAATAGCCGCTGCCTTGAACTATGGGAGCATCAACAGTGCAAAAACCCAAAAATACAAGTGCATCGAACGCGCCAAAAAAATTGCGGCACGCCAGTTTTCATCGACTTCTAAATTATAATTGCCATGCGTCAAGAGCTTCAAAACATAGAATACATTGAGCGCTATTTGGAGAACTCCCTCAGCAAAGCGGACAAACGCAAGTTTGAGCAGCACCTAAAAGAAGATGCCCAATTTAGGGCAGCCGTTAATTTGCAACGCCAATTGGTAGCCCAAGTCAAAGAACAAGCCTTCTTACAAGACATTGCTCAACAACACACGGCCTTCTTGGCACAAGAGCAGCAACAAAGCAACCGTTTTTGGTGGTTGCTGCCCGTGAGTGGCCTACTGCTGGTATTGGCCTTGGGCACTGCTTGGTGGTTTTACCAATCAGCCCCTGCCGCTGAAGCAGCAGCTATAGCAGAGCAAAGCATCCAACAGCCGCCCACGCCCCCAGAGCAGTTGGGCCAAGCTCCTGAGCAATTGATGCCTGCCCTACAGCCCTCCTATACTATTGCACAATTATCTGCCAATAAAAAAACTACGCTACAACTCAAGGGTTCGGCTTCTACTCTTACCATTCCCAAAAACAGTTTGGTCAATGAAGCGGGTGAGCTGGTGACAGGGCGTTATGAGTTGCAATATCGCTCCTTGAACAGTGTAGCAGACAAAGCAGTTGCTGGTTTTCCGCTCTTGAGCGCAGGCGATAATGCCCAAGATATTGCCTCTGTTGGGGCCTTTGAAGTGCGCGCCTTTCAGAAAGGCAGCCCACTGTATCTAGCCAAGGGCAAAACCTTGCTATTGGATTATGAATTGGAAAAACGCATGACCGATGCCACTTTGTACCACTTGGATGCAGAGCACAAAACGTGGCAAGCCAGCGAACAAAAATTGGACTTGCCCAAGAAAGGGGCCTATGAGGAAGTAGTGGATGAGCAGGCATTCAACGAGGCCAAAAGAGTGTACGAGGCAAGCCTACAAGCTGCCAATCCTGCCCCACCCAAGCGCAGAAATGATACCATGGATGCAGGCACCATTACCATGATGCCCAAACGCCTCGAAAAATTGTCGGATGCCACGCCTCCACAACCCAACCAATACTTGGTGCGCCACTACAAAAACCCCAAATTGGTTCGTGCCCTACGTTTGGGTTCTTTTGGGGTGTACAATTGTGGCAAGCCTTACCAAGTCAAAAATCAGGTGGTGATTGCCGGCCAATACACAGATTTGCAAAAAACAATGATCCAACATGCCCGTACTTTGTCGGTTATTGATATGGATTATAAGGCCGCTTACAGCTTCCAGCCCGATCAGTTCTTGTGCAACAGCCAAGCCAACAACCTGTTATTGCTCTGGACACAAAATGGCGACTTGTATGCTTTTGTCAAGAAAGCCAAGGTCAACCTCCAATCGGGTACTTACTCCTTCCAAATGGAGAATCTATCGGAACGTATACAAAATGCGAAGGATTTGAAGGTGTATTTGGAGCGTTTGCAGGGTAGGATAACCAAAGAAGGGTAAGGAATCCTTATATCTAAAATCCAAAGAAGGCTACAAACGATTCATACACGTTTGTAGCCTTTTTTGATGTTTTTCAGTTAGAGCAAGAGTTTGCATACATAGTTTTTTGTGCCATTAAATTTCGCTTATTTATAGAAAAAAACTTGGCCAGTACACTCAGTTTTTTGTCTAAATCACATTTTTATTTTTAAATTTTCACACACAAAAACAATAAATTGTTATATTTTTTTCAAACAATAACTCAATAAAACCTAATATATACAAGGCATAGCCCAACACTATTTCAAATACTATAATTACTGTTGTGATTCTTTTATAAAATATCCAAAAAGTCTACTATAAAACTATACCTAATCGCTTTGTAATGTCGAAGAAATGAGTAGCTTTATAAGAAGATGCAGATTGCCTTAGTATTTATTATTGGTTTTAATTTAAATGTATAAAACTAACAATTGAAGTAAGGTTAAGACCCACCAAATTCTAATTATAAAAATTACTTAACGAATTATATCTCGTTATAATTGGCTACTTAACACCATTCGAAACTCATGAAGAACGCATCAGGTTTACAATGACAGGTCGGCACTCTTTCTTATGAGGATATTGATAAAACTATTCAAATTTTGCAAGAACTAGTAGAAAAGTACCAAATCAAAGAACTCTACTAAAAATTTGCCTCTCAACAAAAAGAAAACAAAGAGCATTAGAAAAGTTGTTAAAAAAAACCATTAAATTGGTTGGTGAAGAGTCAAACATAAATTATTACCAACAATAATAAATGCTTTACTTTTTGCAAAAGAAAAAACTATCACCTATAACTGTCTAATTTTTTTTAATAAAAAAACATTTCTTATAAAACCCCGAACAATAAATAAGAAATGTATATTTAAAAAGCCACCCAGCGCTTCAAACAAATAAACAGACTAATAGATGAAAAAACAAATTTTTGGTGATGCCCAAATTAGTCTCTACGAATACAACAACAATATTGTTATCATAGACTTTATTGAAAACTGGGCCGGACCAACTGATATAGCAACGGCCAAAAAAGTAGTGGCAGGAATAAAATCTACAACTGCTAGTATAGAGGGTAGCAATGCATTACTTGGAATTATCCCCAAACGATACGCAGAAAAACGAATATTAAATTATTATCAACAGGCTGACTTTGGTGAAATAGCACGTGCCTTTGTAATACCTTCTTTTGCAGCAAAGATTGTGGGAAATATGTACCTCAAAGCATTTAAAAACGCAGTGAATGAAAATGGACGGTACGTGCTAACTAAATTATTCACGGACAAAGGTAAGGCTGTTCTGTGGCTACAGGAGCAACTAGACAAGAATTTGGCATAGTACCTAAGTAAGACCAACTACTATAATTTTAAGTAAGTAAGTTACTATTCAGCGAAGCGGAACTTATAAAAGTTTATCGTTGAATAGATGATTTTTGTTTGTCTCTTTGCAAACTTTCTGATAAAGTTGATTTGAATACTCGCCTGCTAACAACCAACTCTAAGTTGGTTGTTAGCAGCTTTGGAGGGCAAGGCTCAAACTTATAACTTAGGCGGCTTGGAAGTATCGGAAGGACTTTGTCACTTCCTTTTTTTATACCGTCCCGTTGGGCAGGGCTGGAAAAAAGAAAACCGCCCAAAATTGCGCTTATCCTTATCAGTTTTACCTAACAAAGTAGAGACGAGGGCGGTGTTGATAGTTCAAATATAAGGCAATTTTGTAAAAGTGGCAATAATTGAGCTAACTTATTCAGTCTTACAACTATTTTATTCAAGTCTAGTTTTCCTAAAGTTCTTAATATCCTGCTCCAAGGTTTTAAGGCTCTCTTCGGCTTCTATTTTTCTTTGTTCCTCTTGGTATTTTAAGTACTCTTGGCTGGCTGTTTCTTTAGCTACTTTCATTCTGATTGTTCCTGCATGGTCGAGTATCGGAAGGACTTTGTCACTTCCTTTTTTTATGCCGTCCCGTTGGGCAGGGCTGTTAAGTTCTAATTGTCAACGCTCCGAAAGGCGAATCCCGAAGGGCAGGGCTGTTAAGTTCTAAATTTAGATTATAATTAATACTGC
>CAYULH010000116.1:0-18153 GCA_964445645.1 uncultured Aureispira sp.
GTAGAACAAGCGCCCAATACGGTCATTTGGAATTATGGGGCTTGGAACTGCTTTACAATGGCAGCCAATCCAGATTTGACCTTAGAATTTCAGACCAATGGCAACAATTGGAACGATTGTATTTCTTCTAAGTGTTTGAGTTATATACAAGGAGCAGATGCAATGGCAGAGGGCTATCATAAGGATAGTCATTTTGGAGTGTATTCTTGTGGTTTTACAGTACAGATAACTAAAAAAACAAACTTGAACGCCTACCCTGGACCTTGTTTTAACATGAGAAGCCAACAATGGGTGCGTGGTTTTTTCTGTGGACACATGAATGACCAAATATCTAGTATTAGAATCAAGGCTGTTTGGGAAGGTTGTTATGACGATGATACTGTATTTAATGATTTATACAATTTGTAGTTATGAGAATATTTCTGGTGCTTTTATTGTCAATGGTTGTATACAAAATAAATGCTCAAAGTAAAGTAAGTATTTTAGGAGGTTGGACAGCTTCTAAGGTTAGGACTTTGTATGATAAAAATGTGAACAAGGGACCTGCGTTTGTGGAAGCTTCTGAGATGTCTATATTAAATGCGCCATATTTTGGGTTAGAATATGAGTATGCTTATAAAAAATTACATTTATCTACAGGGTTAGCCATTCTGACACTAGGCTCTAGCAGAACACCATTTTTTGGAGAGATTCCTTGGCCAACTTACTATTGGGCATTTCCATTTTTAGGGGGCTACAATATATTTTTATCAAAAAAATGGAATATAATAGTAGAAGGAGGTGCAGAAATAGGTTTTCAACAAGGAAGCAGTGGTTTGATAGGAACAGGTGCCTACTGGGGCAATATCAATGCTGTATTAGGGGTAGAGTTGGGTTATAAACGTTTTCGTTTGGGCGTGCGAGGGCATTGGGGCTTAACAGATTTTAGGTACCTTGACCCAATAACCTACAAGCACACGGCCATAACCACCTACCTCAGTTATGACCTGTGGGATCATGCCAAGGCCAAAGCAAGGCGTTTGCAAAAGCAGCAAGAAAAACAATTGAATTAAGAATAAACGGATAGACTTTCTCCTATAGCTGGGGAAGTCTATTTTCGTTTAGAGATTTTATTAAAAGAAATGGACTTTTGGCGAGAGCATTTGAAGCGTCCTTCTTCAAAATTGCGTTTTTGTTGGTGCTTGGTAGAGCGGCCCGAAACCCTTGCTCGCCAGCGTTTGAAGCTGGATTTTTTCATATTATTACGCATCAGCTTAATGACCTCGGCCTCGGGCAAGCCAAATTGAAATTCTATGGCCTCAAAGGTAGTGCGATCCTCCCAAGCCATTTCGATAATTCTATCTATATCCTCTTCCGATAAATTACTTGGATTCAGATTTTTTGGTTCGTTTTTTTCGTGGAATGACATGTATTTTTAAAATTCTTTGTGTTTCTTTTGTAATAGCAGGCTCTTTGCGTAAGGCCCAAAATAATTTTCTAGCACGTTTGCCTGTTTCTACAACATCTATAATCGGAAAAGGATAATCCTTGCCCAATTGAAATTGAAGCCGTGCGGCTTCCAGTGGCGGAATAGCCCAAGGCTCATGAATAAAAGGGGCAGGTAAGTTGGCAAGTTCGGGCACCCATTGTTGGATAAAAATTCCTTTGGGATCATGATCGGTCGATTGCTTGATGGGGTTGTATACCCGCACCGTATTAATACCAATAACACTCGCCTGCATCTGAATTTGAGGAAAATGAATCCCCGGTTCAAAATCTAGGAACAATGGCCCTAGATGATTGGCTGCAATCCGCCAATCTTGCAACAAGTGATGGCAAAAAAAAGAAACCAACAAGGCCCGCATTCTAAAATTAAGATAGCCAGTACGAATCAGACAACGCATACAAGCATCGACCATAGGATAACCTGTCTGCCCTGTTTTCCACGCTTCAATTTTTTTTTGGTCTTCTTGGTATTCCAATACAGCAAAACCCTTATTCAGCGGCCGTGTTTCCATTTCAATTTCATTCTCAAACTTCTGCATAAAATGGCTGCGCCAGCTCAAGCGTGTCCCAAAAGCAGACAATGCCTTGCCTTTGGGGTGTTCCTTGCGTTGTTTTCGGGCTTTTTGGTACACCAACCGCACACTCAAATGCCCCCAAGCCAAATACGGCGATAACCTGCTACAACTTTCTCGGCTCTCTCTAGGTTTGGAAATATGTCGGCCATAATTGACAAACCGCCCATTCAAAAAACTACGCAATACCTCCAAGCCCTGTGTTTCGCCTCCTTTCTGAAACTGTACGGGGGCGGTCTGAAACTGCTTGGTGTAGCTGCTGGCTTCAAATTGTTCTAACAAAGCAGCCGAAAGCGCATAAAAAGACAGGCTTTTGTAATCGGGCGTTTCAAAGGGTTGTTGCATGTATTCATACCACTCCGCAAACCAATTATCACGATGATACACGGCTCTGCGGATGCCATCGGTATTTATTTCTGTCCAAGGAATAGATTGCTCTTGCAAGAATTGCTTAACCGCTTTGTCTCTATCAAACGTCCATTGAATGCCTGTTTCTTGGCTCGAATAGACCGCATTGATGCTCACTTCTTGTTGTAATGCTTGCAGAAAGGCGATAAAATCTCCTCGTATGACCTGAATATTTTGAGGATGATAAGGCCGCAATTGGCTGTATACATCTCTCAAACCTTGTATAACAAAACGCCAATGCCTAGTGCTGTAAATGGGCAATTGTACCAATGCTGGTTCAAAACAATACACTAATAATATAGGCAAGCCCGCTTGCGCTGCTTGGTAAAGGGGCGGATGGTCGATTAAACGAACATCACGCTTGAGCCATACTATATTAATTCGTGGTTTCATCATCTATTACAACCTCAAAGAAAAGGTAAGGTTTAATGACTTTGCAGACTATTGGAGACAATTTTATTTGAATGGAGCTGTATCTTTTTTTGGCAAACTGCCTTATGAGTAAAAAACAACCTCCCTACTGCTTTTGCCTTGGGTAGTAATGAGGAGGTATTTTTATTATCATAAAAAAAAGAACCAATGAAAAAGAACATTAAAACGGTTGCCTTGTCTTTGCTTCTCGGTTTGACCACTCCTATTGCCCTTTTTGCACAACCCAATAACAACCTTACCGAGTCGGGCAATGTTAAAAAACAAACCCCTAGAGATAATTTTTATGATCGCTACTTGCACACCGAGGAGCGGGTCATTCCTTATGATTATGTGCATGAAAAAGATGTGTTTTGGGAAAAGAGAATTTGGCGATTGATTGATATTAATGAAAAACGCAATCATATTTTTAAGGATGAGAACAGTCCCTTTTTGAACATCCTATTTGATGGGGCGGAGCAGGGTGATATGACTTTTTATCATGTAATGGATGATAAATTTTCTACTCCCATGACTTCTGAGGAAGTGCGTGGCCTACGCTTTTCTAAAGACACCGTTTATACCATCGATCCCGATACCTTTGAAGAAACTTGGGTAGTGGTAGAAAATGAATTGAACTGGGAGGATATTAAGCACTATCGCATCAAGGAGGTGTATTTCTTTGATGAAGAAACCTCTACTATGGGCGTGCGTATTTTGGGAATTGCGCCTATTATTGAGCGTTTGGATGATAATGGCAATTATTTGAATTCTGGGCCATTGTTCTGGGCTTATTATCCAGAAATGCGAGAGGTGTTGGCACAGACCGAAGTGTTCAACCCTCACAATGATGCCGCCAGAATGAGTTGGGAAGATGTATTTGAGGCTCGTTTGTTTGATAGCTATATTATCAAGGAAGGAAACGTTTACAATCGCCGTATCAAGGATTATGTCAACAACCCAATGGATATTTTGCTAGAGTCGCAAAAAATTAAGGAGAGCATCTTTAATTTTGAACACGATTTGTGGAGTTATTAAAACAAAAAAATGCAAAAGCAACTTTTTGTAACACTTTGATAATCTAAGCTGTTGCAAGGAATAAAATAGTATTTAAGGGCTTTTTCTTAGGAAAAAGCCCTTTTTTTGTACGCAATAAAGTGTGTTTTTATTAAAATTTACATTGTTTTGGTGAAACAAAAAAATGCAAGAATCGTATACTAAGGGGAGACTAATAATTATTACAGCTAACAAATTGTTTTACTTATTTCGCCAAAACAATATACACTATGACGACATCTAGCATTACTCAACAGCGCCTTTGGCAAAGCAGTGTTTATCATTTAGAGGAGGAGTTTTTGCATTGCAAGGAAAGAACAGGTTTGAACAGTTTTGAATTGGAATTGCCTTATGAGGAAATCTCTAGGGATAAGTTTATTTATGAAGAATATGCGTACAAAGCAATTGCAGCAATAGCCGTACTTTGGGTGTTGAGCCTAGCCAATATATTGGGCCTAATTGAAGGGGCTTATGCTTGGTTGGCCTTGCCTATTTTTTTGGGAAGCACTACGGCCTTGTATGTGCTGTACCACAAGGGGCAGGCGGTAATTCGATTGGGGCGTGGCTCTGATTATGATTTGTTGTTTTTTTGTGATAAAGGACAACGAGAGGAAGCCGAGCAATTTGTAGCAGCACTATTGGATAAGCAGCGAGATTTTTTGATTGAGAAATACTGGAATTGTGTAGATGATTTGGACGAAAAAATGGATTACCTAGAGTGGTTAAAAAATAGAAATGTTATTGATCTAGAAACCTTTAAAGATATGAGAGCGGCGGCTGGTTATCGTTCTACCTCTAGTGTATTGCCTATTGGCTTTCACAAGGAGCACCGCGCCTAAAGAAGCGTTATAGTAGTTCTGTCTTGTGGTTGGGTACAAGTGTATTGGAGTTGCGGCCAATTGTGCTTGATACCCACCCTTTTTTTGTGGAACTTATATTTGATTGAAGGTTAAGTTTTAGAAAACGAGTAGTATTTGAGTTATACTTTGTTGTTTTTTTTGTATTATACATAATATAAAGTTAGAAACACAATATAAAATGACAAATTTTGCTGCCAAAGAACCAGCATTGGGATATTACTATCAAATTAGATATGGGCTGATGCTTATGTTGATGGATAACGTTGAAAATGATGCATGTCTAGCATTTGAAACTTTAGATGATATAGTTATAGAGGATAATAATTCTACTAATCTTATTCAAACTAAATATCATAAAAATAGAGATGCTAATTTAACCAATAGAGGAATTGATTTGTGGAAAACTATACGAGTGTGGAGCCATGCTATATATAATAATCTAATTGAATTAAATAAAACGTATTTTATTTTAATAACTACTGAAAAACTACCTCCAGAGAGTATTTTTCAAAAATTAATGAGTTGTGGTTTGACATCTGAAGAGGCCGTAATTCAACTAAGTTCTATTGCATCAGAAACAAGTAATCAAACTAATCAATCTGCGTATAACGCATTCAATAAATTATCTGAGATTCAAAAGAAAAGTTTAGTTGAAAAAATTAGAATTATAAGTTCATCATTTGACTTTCCCGATATGAAAGATTTGATAATGAAAAAATTGCGTTTGAGTGTTGAGCCGAGATATTTAGAACGTGTATTTGAGAGAGTAGAAGGATGGTGGTTTAATCAAATAATAGCTCTATTGCAGTCTGAAGAGCAAAATATTATTAGGTTTACCGAGATTCTGTACAAAGTACGTGACATAGCAGAACAGTTTAAATTAGATAGTTTACCTATTGACTTCTATGAACGTATTGTAGATGTTGAATCATTTTCAAAAAAAACTTTTGTAAAAAAGTTAGATGAAATAAATCTAAAAGAGAATAGTATATTAAACGCAATAAATGACTACTTAAGAACTTTTAAACAGAGATCCTCATGGGTTAGGGAAAACTTATTAAATCCAAATGACGAACAAAAGTATGAATCTGAGTTGATAGACGATTGGAAAGTGAAATATGATTTTATGGTGGATGAATGTATAGATATGGGAGAAAGCTTACCATCTCTAGGGAAGACATTTTATAAAAATTTTTACATAAATAATATTCCCAAAATTTTTATCAGACCTAAGGTCACATATCCTTTTTTAATTCGAGGGAGTTACCAAATTTTGTCAAACCAAGATAAAATTCATTGGCTTCCTAAAATATAATGTAATATGATTATGCAAAATTGGGATGAACGTTCTTTATTTACTGCAAATGTTCTTAATCCTGCTTTTTGTGGTGAAATAATTAGAAGAGTTGCAAGTGAATATTCACGTTGTAAAAAGGTTGATGAACTTTCATTTGCTTTAGTTTTCATAATACTTCCGATACTTTTACATAAGACAACAAGAGAATCATTACCAACGACTACCCGAACGAAATTCCATGATTGGCTTTCTAATAATGAAAGTATTAGAGCTAGTATCGTAAATCGTATAAAGTATATGGTACCTTTTACAAGAGAGTCAATTATTTTTTTGTGCCAATATGAGAAAATTAGGCTCTCTAGTTTAGGAGGGGTAATTGTGGTCAGTAAGCGTAATAAAAATTTGTCAGGAGAGTTGACAAACGATGTGGATAGTATATTGAAAAAATCTAAATTTTTGGGTAAATGGATGAGTTCTTTTCCCGAAGAAAAAATTGTTTATTCATTATTGGGGATAATACCGTAGTTATATATGCAAATACGTAAAATAATTCTTTATAAAGAAAATGGGGAAACTCGTGAAGTTGTTTTTACTTTAGGAAAAGTAAATATCATTACAGGAGAATCTAAGACTGGTAAAACGGCGTTAATTGAAATAGTAGACTATTGTTTAGGAAGTAATTCTTGTGGAATTGCTGAAGGGTTTATTAGGAGAAATGTTATGTGGTTTGCAATTATTGTAAATTTTGGAGAAGAGGAAATGTTTATAGCAAGGCAAAATCCAAACAAGCTAAATTTTAAAACAACTTCTGCAATTTATTATGATGTAGGACGTATTATAAATTATGAAATACCCATTGATGAATTATTGCCAAATTCCAATACTAAACTACTTCATGAAATACTAGAGAGTAAATTAGGAATTGGTGAATATACTAATAAAGCCCAAGGTAATACGAGAGATTCATTATCTGTCTCATTCTCACACTCGCGCTTATTTTGTTTTCAACCACAAGATTTAATTGCACAGAAAAGTTCTTTGTTTTATAATCAGAATTCAAAAGATGGTGGATATGTTAAACAGGCAATAATAGATACACTACCATACTTTTTAGGGGCTGTTAGAGAAGATGTTTTAAAAATTGAAAGAAAAATATCTTCTTTAAAAAAAGAGTTGAGGAAACTTCGGAGGCAATTAACAGATGCTGAAAATATACGAGACAAGGGAAACGCAAAACTATTTGACTTACTCGAAGAGGCTAAAGAGGTGGAACTGGTGGATTCTAAAGTATCTTACGAAGATGAAGAGCCTAAAGCTTTAATACCTATTTTATCAAAATTGCTTGAGGGTAATCATGAAGAAAAATATATTTCTGGAAAAAACAATGTTTTAAATAATCTCATAAAAGAAAAATCTGACTTAAGAAGGAACTTAGAAAAAGTTGAAGAAGAAATTTATGCTGCTAAATCCTTTATTAAAGATCTAGAAGGGTATGATCAGGAAATAAAGGAACAAGAACAAAGATTAGAATTTATAAATTTATATAAAGAGGTAGAAGAAGGCAAGTATTGGAATAGCTTAATAGGAATAGAGGTTGATTATATACCTCCTACAATAGAAAACATAAATCATTCTTTATCTAAATTAAGAAAACAGCTATTAAGCACTACAAAAGAAAAGCCAAAGTTCAGTAAATATATCAATGAGCTTGAAACTAATAAAAGCAAGCTAAAAGAAAGAATATCTAGTATAAATAGTAGTATAAATGCAATATATAAACAACAAAAAGAAGTCAATAAAATAAAGGATTTGAATGTCAAAAAAGGTATAGTACTTGGACGAATATCTTTGTTTTTAGAGAGTATAGATATTACAGATCAGTATTCAAAACTTCATAATCAAATTAAAACAAAAGAAAGTCAGCTAGAAGAATTACAAAGCTTGATTTCAATTGAAGAGAAAGATGATAGAATGTCAGCCATACTAAATAAAATCAATCTTCAAATGAGTCAGTGGGTTCCCTTACTTGATATTGAAGAAGAATATAAAAAATGCCTTACTAGATTTAATGCAAAAGACTTAACACTATATGTTGATACGGTTAAAAAGACGATTCCATTAAGCCAATTGGGAAGTGGAGCGAATCATGTATCTTACCATTTGTTAGTTCTTTTTGGTTTACATAAGCATTTTGTACAAGAGGGAAGACCTGTTCCAAGATTTTTAATGTTAGATCAACCTTCCCAAGTATATTACCCACCAGAAAAAGATAGTGAGTATAAAGGGAATTTACGAAGCAGTGATGAAATTGCGGTAAAGCAACTATTTGATTTTGTTTTCTCTGCAACAGAAACAATGCAAGGACATTTTCAAGTTATTGTAACAGACCACGCTATGCTCAGGTATGATAAATTTGAAGCAGCTGTTGTTGAAACATGGCGAAATGGAGCAAAGTTAGTTCCTTTAGCATGGGATGAACAAGATGATATGACACATTTATGATACTACAATTCGGATTAGATATAGAGGAGCGTTGTTGGCCCAGCGAAATTGCCAACCCAGAACCTGTGCAGCAGGCCGTAGGTGTAAATGGGCTAATGGCGTATTTGGAAAGGCATTTGGGGATTCGGCAGCCCGATCGGCAAGATTATTTGCGTTTTGAGCAGTATCGGCAAATATTGCGGGTGCATGTGCAACGCTATACCGATGCTTTTTATGCGGCTTCGTTTGGGGCAGATGAAATTGCGACCGCCAGTGCCTTGCTGCAGCGCAGGGATGAGTTGGTTTTGAGTGGTTGGGATTTTGAGTTGACCGATGATTTGCCTGTGCGTTTGCAGACTTTATCGCAAATTGAGGCATTGGTGCAATCGGGTACGCCTGTGGTGTTGCACGATGGTTTTGCCGAGCGGTATCGGCGTATTTTGCGGGCAGTCCAAGAGTTTCCTGTTCCGTTGCAAAAGGTGTATCTCAATGAACCGTTGGAGTGGTTGCCTCCGCATTTGCAGCATCTTTTTGACGTATTGCAACAGGTGGGTGTGGTCTTAGAATCCATGCCCAACCAGCCAACGGCCCAAGAGGGCGATTTGCAAAACTTACAACATGCCTTACTCAAACAACCCTACAACAAAGGCGAGGTGCAAGCCGATGGGTCGCTAATTATTATAAAAGCCAAACGTGAAACTTATGCCGCCGAGTATTGTGCCAAGATTTTTAAGCACAATCAAAATTATCGGCCTGTTTGCATCATTCCCAACAAAAATAGAGCTTTAGATAACAGTCTGATTCAGGAAGGTTTGCCAAGTTTAGGCATTGCCTCCGAATCTATTGCCCGCCCTACACTGCAAATTCTCAAACTCGTTAGTACTTTTTTGTGGAAGCCCATTGACCCCTATAAGATTTTGGAGTTTGTTTCCTTGCCCAATACGCCTATTCATAAAGGTTTGTCCAGAGGGATTGCCAAGATTATGGCGCAAAAACCGGGATTGTTTAGCGGAAGCTGGAATGCGATGGTGGGGCAGTTTTTTGGGGAGTATGAAGAAAAAATAGAGCAGTTGGAAGGAGCGGATCGCGCTGCATTGGAGGCGGAAAAAGAACAAGCACAAGAAGCGTACAGATTTTGGTTCAATCGCCGCCGATACGATACCACAGAGGCAGTGCCAAAGTCGGAAGTGATTGAATTATACCGCTATGTGGCTCATTGGGCGCAGCAACAAGAGGAGGACAACAAAAAGACCATTGATAATTTACAAAAGATTATTAACCGCCCTAGTACACCACACCAAGAGGCCGACAAACAAAAGCGTTACAAAGAGGATTTGCAAAATGCGTTGCCGGCGTTGGAGGCGTTGCGGATTCAATCGGGCAATTTGGTGCAAGTGCTAGAAGCCTTGTCGGAGCAAGATCGGGCCTTGCCTTTTTTGCGTTTGGAGCGTTTGGTAAGAACGATTAATGAGCCTGCTGCCGTGCGGTTTAGGGCAGAGGAGTTGGGGCATTTGCCTTATGTGCATCAGTCGAGTGCTGTGGTTAGAGATGTGCCTCAGGTGTTTTGGTGGAATTTTGTGCATACGGAGCGAGAAACGGGCTTTGCACGCTGGTACCCCAAGGAAAGAGCTTACTTAGAAGCCTTGGGCTTGGTATTGGAAACACCTGCACAGGAAAATGTGCGGTTTTTGTGGCAGCGTATGCAGCCTATATTGAGAGCGCAAGAGCGTTTGGTATTGGTAATGCCACAATATATAGAGGGCAATGAGCAATTGCCGCACCCCTTGTGGGGCGATTTGTGTGCTGCATTGGGCGAAAGCCAGTTGGCGCAAATTACGGTAGATTTGGATCAAGACCCTACTAGTGCTTTTTTGGGGCAGTGGTATCGTTTGCCTACCCTTATTAGTTTGGCGGTTGCGCCTTTGGGCAAGCCTAGACCTTATTTTTATTTGCCGAAAGGCAAGACCATACAACAAGCCGAAAAAGAGTCGTTTTCTAGCATAGATAGTTTGTTGTATTATCCTTATCAGTGGGTGTTTCGGTATCAAATCAAGTTTAGTCGGGCAGCTATGTTGAGTGTGGTGAATGAGCGTCGTTTGGAGGGCAATATTGCCCATCGTTTGCTGGAGGGGCTGTTTACTGCTATTAAGGAAAGTGGCAGGCATTGGCAGAAGGAAGAAGTGCAGGCGTGGGTGGGCGATCATGCACAAGATTTGTTGGAGCGTGAAGGGGCGGTGCTGCTGATGTATGGGCAGGAGGCCAAGCGTATTGGGCTGATTTATAAAGTGCAGCAGGCTGCTTGGACGCTGGTGTTGACCATTCAGAGCAATGGTTGGAAAATCTATGGCATCGAACATCCTATAGAGGGAACGGTTGCTGGTCGTCCGTTGACGGGCATTGCCGATTTGGTGCTGGAGCGCAAGGATGGGCAAGAAAAAGCAATTGTGGATTTGAAGTGGGGGGGCAAGACTTTTCATAAGGACAAGCTCAAGAATGGGGAAGATTTGCAGTTGGTGATTTATTCTAAATTGCTAGAAGGAGAAACGGTATGGGCGCATACGGCTTATTTTATTATTGAGAATGCGACCTTGTTGGCACGCAATCGTTTGGCTTTTGATAATGCAGAGGTGGTTACGCCTGTTCAGGATGATTTTGAGGCGGTGCATCAACGCATTTGGGAGAGCATAGAAACCACGTATGAATGGCGTATGGAGCAAGTATTGAATGGACAAATTGAGGTGCGGACAGAGGAGACGGTGGAGGAGTTGCAAGTATTGGAACAAGAACAATTGGACCCTGCAATGGCTTATTCTTTATTAGAAATGAAAACCAAGGATGCTCGTTATGATGATTATCAGGTGTTGATTCATCGGGTGCAGTAAATTTTGTTCTGCTACTTTATTGTGGGTGCTTTTTGCTACCTTTGCCAACTCAATCAGCGGTTTGTTTGTTGTTCTTATACCTATCAAACGGCCATCATTTAAACGCCCACTACAGTTATGAAGAAGTTATTTTTGCTGGATGCTTTTGCCTTGATTTATCGAGCACATTTTGCCTTTATCAAACGCCCTATGATTAATTCTAAGGGGATGAATGTATCGGCTGTTCTTGGTTTTACCAATACGCTTTGGGATTTATTGAGCAAGGAGCAGCCCACGCATATTGCGGTAGTTTTTGATTTGCCCCAGCCTACCTTTCGCCACGAAATGTACACCCCTTACAAAGCTAATAGAGAAGCACAACCAGAGGATATTACCCTAGCTTTGCCTTACATCAAGCAGTTGGTAGAGGCGTTTAATATTCCGGTGGCTTCTTGTGTGGGATATGAGGCCGATGATGTGATTGGAACCTTGGCTAAACAAGCCGAAAAGGAAGGTTTTAAGGTCTATATGATGACTCCCGATAAGGATTATGCTCAGTTGGTTTCTGAGAATATCTTTTTGTATAAGCCGGCTCGTATGGGCAATGGGATCAGTATTTTGGGGGTACAGGAGGTGTTGGAAAAATGGCAAATTAAGCGGGTGGATCAGGTGATTGATGTATTGGGTTTGCAGGGCGATGCGGTGGATAATATTCCCGGAATTAGAGGCGTGGGTGCCAAAACGGCTGTTAAATTATTGGAGCAATTTGATAGCATTGAAGGCATTTTGGCCAATACGGACCAGCTCAAAGGCAAACAAAAAGAAAAAATAGAAGCTGGGCGTGAGGATGCGCTGCTCTCTAAGCAATTGGCAACCATTAAATTGGATTGCCCGATTACCTTTGATGCCACGGCTTATGAGTTGGAGCCTTATGATAGAGCAAAATTACAAGAATTATTTACAGAGTTAGAATTTAGAACATTGGCCAAACGCATTTTGGGGGCGGCTAGTGGCAAGGCCCCTGTTAAGAATAAAGATTTGTTTGGTAATGCTGTAGCAGATAAAACTAGCCGTCCAGCCAAGAAGGTTGCCCCTACGCAAATGGCGACCATTGAAACGGTTGAACACCATTATCATCTGGTAGAAACAGCAGGGCAACGGGCTGCTTTGATCGAAAAGCTACAGCAAAGTTCTGTGTTTTGTTTTGATACCGAAACCACTGGCCTAAACCCAAGTGAGGCCGAATTGGTTGGTATTGCTTTTAGCCTACAGGCAAAAGAAGCGTATTATGTGCCTTTGCCGGTCAATCAGGAAGAGGCCAAGGCGATTGTTTGGGAATTTAAGGGGCTGTTTGAGGATGCTAGTATTGCTAAGATTGGTCAGAATATCAAGTATGATGTCTTGATGTTGCGCTGGTATGAGGTCTATGTTAAAGGCAAATATTGGGACACCATGATCATGCACTATTTGTTGGCCCCTCACAACCGCCACAACCTTACTTATCTTTCAGAGACGTACCTCAATTATACGCCTGTAGCTATTGAGTCCTTGATTGGCAAAAAAGGAAAAAATCAACTGACGATGCGTGATGTTTCTGACGAAAAAATCAAGGAATATGCCGGGGAGGATGCGGATGTTACTTGGCAGGTTTATCAGCTCTTGTACAAGGAGTTGAGTGCAGAACCCGAATTAATGAAGTTGTATCAAGAAGTGGAAGAGCCGTTGGTGGATGTATTAGCAGAAATAGAATACAATGGGGTCAATTTGGATGTGCCTTTCTTGCAGGATTATTCGGCCGTATTGGAGGAGGAAATTACAACGATTAAGAAGAAGATTTATACGGCGGCTGGCTTGGATAATTTCAACCTAGATTCGCCCAAGCAGGTGGGAGAGGTGTTGTTTGGCAAATTGGAAATTCCGTACCGTTGGCGCAAAACCAAAACGGGGCAGTATTCTACCAATGAAGAAAAACTATCGGAATTGGCCGTGGAACACGAAATTGTAGCGGATTTGCTGCGTTATCGCTCTTTGGCCAAGTTGAAATCGACGTATGTGGATGCACTGCCCAAGTTGGTGAGTTCACGAACCAAGCATTTGCACAGCTCTTTTAATCAGGCATTGACCCAAACGGGGCGTTTGAGTTCTCAAAATCCCAATTTGCAGAATATTCCTGTGCGTACGGCGATGGGTAGAGAAATTCGCAAGGCGTTTATTCCACGAGATGACAAACATACGCTGTTGGCGGCCGATTATTCTCAAATAGAGTTGCGTTTGGTGGCCGAAATTAGTGGGGATGAGGTCATGTTGCAGGCGTTTCAGGATGGTTTGGATATTCACACGGCTACGGCTGCCCGCATTTATGATGTGGAACTAGAGGCGGTGACTAAGGAAATGCGTTATGCGGCCAAGACGGTGAATTTTTCGATTATTTATGGGGCTGGGGCAACCAATTTGTCTAAGAGTTTGGGGATTCGTAGAAAAGAGGCAACAGCATTGATTGAGCAGTATTTTAATCAATATCAAGGACTCAAGAAGTATATGGAAGAAGTGGTAGAGCAGGCCCGCAAAGATGGCTATGTGACTACCCTCAAAGGTCGTAGACGGTATTTGAGAGACTTGGAATCACGCAATTCTATGGTGCGTTCTCATGCCGAGCGCAATGCCATTAATACGCCCATTCAGGGGACGGCTGCCGATATGATTAAGGTGGCGATGATTGAAATTCATAAGGCGATACAAGCGCAAGGGCTAGGCGCAAAGATGATTTCGCAAGTACACGATGAATTGATTTTTGATGTCCCCAAACCAGAATTGGAAGCAACCAAGACCCTGATAGAAGAAAAAATGAAACACGCATTGCCTAATCTGAAAGTACCCATATTGGTAGGAATGGATGCAGGAGACAACTGGCTGGAAGCACATTAGGAAAAATTAGGAAATAAGGAATTATTTAGAAGAAAGGAATGTTAAAAAAACATTGAGGGAAATAAACCAAGAGATTATGAATAAACAAACATTATTAAACCAAGTAATGGCACAATTGACCAAAGACAAAGAATTATTGGCTTTGTTGGAGCAATTGCAATTGGATGCGCCTTCTACTACTCATGTAGAAGAGCCTAAACCTGTTTATTATAGTGCAGCAGCGGCTACGCCTGCCTCTGATTTGCCACAATCTTATGTCCAGTTTCTCCAAAAAACCGTACAGGCTACACTAGAGGCCGTGCAAGTCGCCTTGGTCGATGATGAGGATACACAACCAGAGCAGTTTATTGCTCGTAGTTTTGATCGTTTTGATGAGGTTTACAAAGCACTTTCTTAGTTATGAAATTCATAAAACGCGCTACTGTTTTAGCGTTTAATAAAGCCGTCATTGAAAAATATGGCGGCTCTTTTTTTGGGGAGGATAATCTAAAATTAAGCCCTCCATTGGATTATTTATTGGATTTGTGTGCTAATAATGAGGTGTTTGGACAGGCGCAATATCCCACCGTACCACATGTGGCGGCCTTGTTATTATTCAAGCTAATAACCAGCCATGTTTTTAATGATGGCAACAAAAGAACGGCACTGCTCACCAGTGATTATTTTCTATATATCAATGGCTATCAATACAAAAAACAACTCCAAGCGGTTGAACTAGAGCAGAAGGCCGTTCCTCGAATGCCTGCCAAGGGCGATTTTATAGTAGAGCAGTTGATTCAGGAAATAGCGCAAAGCCATTATCAGATTACTTATGAGGAGGTATTGTTATTTGTACAAAATAATATAGAGGCTCTGCCTTATTATTAGGAATAAGTACAATTACCCCTACACATAAACCACACACTCGGTTTCAAAAAAAATCTTCTATTCAACGGTGGTTGGCAGTTGAGGCGGTTTCTAATTTATGGCTTATTTTTTTGTGCGTTGGTGATAGATATTACCAAAGTACAACATACCTACAAAAGACAAGCCCATAAATATCCATGTTGTCACATCACTAGATGGCTCGAAGGCGATGCCCCAAGAGGCGCCTTTGGCGTAGCCCACCACATCCAAGCCTATTTGTACGCCAGTGCCCAAAAATGCAACCACCATTGCGCCAAGCAGGTACTTAAAGTAGCGATCGGGGGTGTTGGTATACATATACACCGCCGCAAAAGCGGCCACAAGCACGCTTATTAACCAGTTATAATACCACCCAATACCCCCAAAATAGCAGAGTACATGCCCCCCTGCAAGCGTAGCCACGAATGTACCTGCTGCAATGATCCATTTTGCTGGGTCATCTTCGGGCTTGGGTGGTGCTGGGGGCGGAGTTTCTTTTTGTAGGTTTTGCTCCGTATATGTTTCGGTGGTAATGGTTTGTTGGGTATCGCCTATGTTTACTTTAATATTACCTTTGTTGCCGCTCAAATCCATGCCCCTAAGGGGATTTTTTTCTCGCTGTTCCATAATTTGTTTAACTTCTTCTGGTGGTTTAAAAAAGGCATGGTCAATCAATGCAAGAATGTTGACTTCTTTTCCCGAATCATAGCATTCAATTTTGTCTTTTTGAAGATTTTGTAAGTAGCGCAGTAGATGTTCTCGATACTTGAAGTAGTGCGGTTCTTTTTTGTTCTTACACTTTGGGCAAATACAAGGCACGAGCAAAACCGTCTCGTCATTGATGTTATACAATTCGTGCAGGGCTGTTAGTTCCTCCAGTACCTGCTGGTGTATAAAATAACGATCCTCCTGATTGCCTGTTATATAGATATAAACTTTACCAGCCGTATTAAGTCGATCTTCTACTAGTGTAACGCTCCCCTCTTTGTAAGAAAGCTGCACCCCAAACTTCCAAACATTTTGGGGCGACTCAATGTATTTGCTCAAACGCACCGCCAAGCGGTTAATCAATCCCGTTGGTAAATAATCGTAGCTATACTGCAAATAAACGTGTTCGGTGGTTGGGCGTTGTGCTAAGGTAGGGTCTGTTGCTCGATTGGGCAAACATTGAGGAATTAAATACCGTTCTTCTGGGGTATTGAGCTTATAACAAATCTCAAAACGTTTCATCAGCTCTACCAATTCGGCCCGATAATCATAATACTGCTCTCCTTGCCACAAACGCTGTAGGTCGGCATCGGTAAATTGCCCACAATGCTGCGCTTTGATAAGCTCATCTCGAATGACCTTATAAATCGCTTTGGTTGCCCATTTGCGATTCAAAATCACCTTGCGATGGATAATATCTGTTGCCGATTTGGCTTTGTAATGCAATACCTCGCCTGTTTCATGCAAATACTGCAAAAGAATGTCTTGTTGGGTGGCATCTGTAAGCTGTTCTTGGGCACAAATAGCTCGATAGGCAGCTAGTTCTATCCAGTCTTGTTGGGAGGCTTGTTGTTGGATTTTTTGTTTGATGGCGGCCCATTTTTTGGGCAAAACCAAGCCCACATTGGGCAACTCTGCTATTTTTTGTTGAATGGCCTCTTTGAGCGCATCGAGTTGCAAGGTCGCTTTTTTATCCTTTCCTACTTGTTCTAAATTGATGGTACAACGATCGGGTTGTAAGAATTGTTGATAGGCTTCTTTAGCCAGGTACTGTTCAAAAAACGATAGATTGGCGGGCGCATTGGGGTATAAATTGTGCAAATAAAACGTTGGACTTTCATTGGCTAGTTTATCAATCGTCTCCAACCAATAATACCCCATACTATAAGCGGCATCGGTACTGTCTTTCTTGGTACGGGTGCTCTCCACAATCACATACACAGCGCGCTGACTCATAAAAAACTGATGAATGGCGGTATTAATATCCTGCCCTCCAAAATCCCAAATATGCGTGGTATAAGTCACCGCTTCTCGCTGATATTCCCAGCGTTCTACTTCAATCCCTGTGGTTACTTCGTAGCTTTCTGGCAATGGCTCCTCTTGGTTTCGCAATTTGATGGATAAGGAGGTCTTGCCCGCACCACCCGCACCTATCAAGATCAATTTGGCCTCTCGCATGATTTGGCCCCCCTGCTCTTCCAGTGCCTCAAAATAATCCCAGACCGCTGTTGTGCCTGCCTTGACCCATTCGGGCGAAGGCTGCCGTAGTTGTTGACAATTGTAGAGATTGATGCCGCGCTCCCAAGGATGAAATTGCGCTTCCCAATGCAATTCTAGCTGCCTCAAGGTTGGGCTCCCATAAATCGGCTCTAAGGAGCGCAAAGGTGTTCCCGACAAGTCCAAGTATCGCAATTGTAGGAGCTTAGTGATGGGTGTTAGGTCGGTTATCCCCGTGTTCATCAAATCCAACAATGTCAAACCTTTCAAATTGGCGAGAGGCAGTAATTCGGTTATCCCCGTGTTCCTCAAAAGCAAAACTTCTAACTTATTCAAATTGGTAAGAGGCTCTAAATCTGTTACCCTCGTGTTAGTTAAATCTAACAATGCCAAACCTTTTAAGTTGGCGAGAGGCAGTAATTCGGTTATCCCTGTGTTCCTCAAATACAAAGTTTTTAATCCTTTCAAATTGGCGAGTGGCTGTAAGTCGGTTATCCCCGTGTTACTCAAATACAACGTTTCTAACTTGTACAACGTTTCTAACTTGTTCAAATTGGCGAGAGGCTGTAAGTTGGTTATCCCCGTGTTCCTCAAATCCAACTTTGTCAAACCTTTCAAATTGGCGAGAGGCTGTAAGTTGGTTATCCCCGTGTTACTCAAATCCAACTTTGTCAAACCTTTCAAATTGGCGAGAGGCTGTAAGTTGGTTA
>CAYULH010000117.1:0-7163 GCA_964445645.1 uncultured Aureispira sp.
AATATCGAAGGACATAATACTAATTTTGAGTATGGATTGGTATTATTTCAACAAAGTCCAATCGCCATGCTCTAAGGCAGAAACATGGTCCAAATCCAATCCTTTGTAAACCACTTTGGACAAAAATAAGCCCTGTGGAGGAGCTGGAAAAATAGTAGAGGGACGTTGTCCAGTGTGTAGAGCTTCTGCAAATGACTCTACAGAAAATTTACCCGTTCCTATGTCCATTAATTTGCGTACTAAAATTCGGATTTGGCCTCTAAGAAAGCGATTGGCCGTAATGTGAAAGCGTAAGCGGGTGCCTTTATTGGCCGTGTACAACCCTGCTTGTTGTACTTGGCAGATAGTAGTGTTGTGGAGTTCTGGTTGGCGACAAAAGGCCGCATAATCATTGTGCTGGGGCAATAGCGCTACTGCTGCTTGCATGGCTTCCAAATCTAGTTTCTGAAGGCTATACCAAGCACTCTGCTGTTTGAGGAAAGGATCTTTGACCAAGTTGATAAAGTAATCATAGCTACGGGCTTGGGCACTAAAACGAGCGTGCAAATTATCGGCTACGGGCAAAATAGCAAAAACGGCAATATCAGTAGGCAAGGTTTTGTTGAGAATAAACAACAAATCTTCGCGCAGGGGCTTGGCAAAATCGGCATGAAAAAAATATTGGCTGGCGTGTACCCCTGCATCGGTTCTGCCACAGCCCAAAATAGTGACTTGTGGCAGGCGTAAGATCTTGGCCAAACTATCTTCTATAACTTGTTGTACCGAACGAAAGCCTGCTTGACGTTGCCAGCCGTGGTAGTGCGAGCCATCATAGGCTATATGAAAAAAATAGCGTCTCAAGAGTACAGAGCTTAGGCTTTAGAATCTTCTATAGGCTCTACAGGTACTTGTACCAGTTTGTGCTCTTCTTCCCATTGTAAGAATTGCTCAATTTCCTCTTCTACATTCTTATACAACCAAGTCAATAGTGCAATATCATCCAACATTCCCCCTGCAATAAAATCAGGAATCAAATCCAATGGAGACAACACATACAACAAAGCAGCAATACTCAATACAATATTGGCCGTCGATACGCCTCTGTACTCACCCTTGGCATAAGCACGCACCAAGCGTGTAATGCGCTCAAATTGCTCTTTGACATCCGAGGCAAATTCTTGGACAGAATCGTATTTTCTGAAGTGGGCAACAGCATTTTTTACCAATTGAAACAAGGCCAAAGGCTTACGCAAAAGCGCATAAGCACGTTGAACAAAGATTCGATAAAAAAGACTTCTAGACACTTCATCTTCTTGTTTAGAAACTTCTTTCTTAGAATTATTTTTTCTGAATAAAGGCATATAATTAAGTTTGTTTTGGTCTGTGTTATTCTTTTGGACGTTCTTGCATCCAACTCAATAGCTCTTTAAAACTATTTTCTAATTGTTGAAGCGCTTCCCCCTCTAAAGCTCCGCCTTGTTGGGCGGCCAATCTGAACACATCAATAGCTTCCAAATCGTCCAAACTCTGCAATGCTTGGTACACCGTAGTATCTGTAGAACGCACCGCCGTACTCAAGAGTTTCAATTGCATGATTTCAGCCGGCTTATCGGCCAAAATCTCTTCCAACTCTTCTTGCAAATACGGCAATTGTATATCGGTCATGACCTCTAGGCGCAACCAAGTATCCAATCCCGCACTAGGAGAGAGGCGGTGTAGCTTTTCTTTAATTTCCTCTACCGTTCCCTTAAACGTGCGTAATTTGCGTATTAAAGGTACGGGGACATTTTTGCTTTTTACTATTTTTTTGCCTTCAAATTCTATTATACGAACAGATTGACTGTAATTTAGTTCGCTAAAATCCAAGGGAATCAAAGAACCCGAGTACCAAATAGGGCGTGGCTTGTCCAATTGTTGTACCAAATGTAAGTGTCCAAGTGCTACATAATCAAATACTTCCGAGAAATTATTGGTGCTAATTACATCCGCATGACCAATATGGATAATATCGGGCCGCTCACCACGCTCTCCGCCAGCCGCATAGAGATGCCCCGTCACAATCAATGGCACATTTTCATGGGCATAAGGGGCTATAGCCTCCGCCACTTCTTGATAATGCTGCCGAATGCCCGCCTTGAGGCGTTCTATACCTCGGTCATGATCCTCGCCAGCTACACTTTTGCGTACATCTCTATCTCGCAAAAAAGGCACAGCCGCCACAACGGCCTGCAAAGCTCCTGTTTTGGCTTGTCGAATGGGAATAATTTGCTCGGTTCTATCTTCGGGAATATTACCCACCACAAAAACCGATAAATTATCCAGCAATTTCTTAGGCGCATCCAGCATGTTTGCCGAATCGTGATTGCCTGCTACAACTACCGATTGGCAACCAGTGGCATGGAGTTGTTGCAAAAAATCGTAGTACATCTGGCGGGCATAATTGGGCGGATTGTCCGTATCAAAAATATCACCTGCAATGATTAAGAGTTCAATATGCTCTTGTACCACCAGCTCCAACAACCAATCCAATGCTGCTTTATGTTCCTCCTGTCTAGTCTTGTGAAAGAGTTTGTGGCCTAGATGCCAATCCGCAGTGTGTAATACTTTTAGCATAATTATTGGTTAAAGATTCAAATCATAAACCTCCTGATACTTCTCTCGCACATAATCCATAAAAAAGCTCAAATCCAAGCCTTTACCTGTTGCCCGTTTGCACAATTCCTCCGAGGTATAATATTGTCCATATTGATGAATATTTGTTCTCAACCAAGCCAATAACTCCTGACATTCTCCTTGTTCAATTTGTTGCTCTAGCGTAGGAATTGCCTGTTTGGCTTGAGCATAAAACTGTGCGGCATAAAAACTCCCCAAAGAATAAGTCGGAAAGTAACCAAACAAGCCCTCTGCCCAGTGAATATCTTGCAAAATGCCTCGTTTAGCATCAGGCACGTCCACCCCCAAGTACAATTTATATTTTTCGTTCCAAATCGCCTCCAAATCTTCTACTTGGTAGTGCTGCTCCATCAAACCCTTCTCAATCTCATAGCGCACCAATACATGCAAATGATAGTGCAATTCATCGGCTGTAGTACGAATCAAATTAGGCACCACTTGATTAATACCCTTATAAAAAGTGTCCAAATCAATGCCTTGCAATTGCTCTGGAAAATAATCGGCCAGACGCTCCAAATTGGCTTGCCAATACGCCTTGCTCAAACCTACGTGGTTTTCCCACAGACGGGATTGCGATTCGTGAATACCCAATGAAGTCGCCATGCCCAAGGGCAAGCCATATTGTTCGGCAGGCAAGCCCATTTCGTACAGGGCGTGGCCACCCTCGTGGATGCAGCTGCCAATCATATCCATAGGATTATGGGCATCAATGCGGGTGGTAACACGCACATCCTTGGGCGATATGGTGATGGTAAATGGGTGTTCGGAGCGGTCTTGGCGACCAGCCTCAAAATCAAATCCCATTTGCGCCAACAAATCCAAGCCCAATTGCCACTGTTTATCCTCATTATAAGGTTGGCGCAAGAAGGAAGCGTTACTGGGCTTGCCTTGCTCCCTGATGGTTTGGGCAAACGGCACCAATTGCTCTTTGACATCTTGGAATAATTGATCCAGTTGTTGGACGGTGGCACCACGCTCGTATTCATCTAGCAGCGTATTGTACGGATGCCCTTCATACCCCAAGTAGGTTACTTTTTGGTGCAGCAATTGGATCACCTCCTTCAAGGCATCTTTGTATTGTCCAAAATCATTGGCTTTGCGGGCAGCAATCCAAGCCTGATAAGCCTTGGTTTTGGCAGTGGCAAAGTCACGGACAAAGCTAGTGGGCAATTTGGTGGAGCGATGGTAAGCTTTTAGGCTCAAGGCAATATTAGCGGCTTGTTGGTCGTCCAATTGTTCTTTTTGTTGGTCCAATTCGTTGAGCAGCGTGCCTAATGGGGGAGCAGTGGCATATTCGTGTGCCAAACCAGCCAAAGTTGCAATTTGTTGGCCACGTAAGGCTGCTCCTTTTTTGGCTCCATTTACTTCATTATCCCAGTGCAATAGAGCCAAAGCACTGTTGACATCTTGTACTTTTTTTAAGTGATGTACGTAGTCTTGATAAGATTTTTCTATTGTATTCATAATTAAAATAAAAGGATTAAAAGGTCTGTTTGGTGCCATGTACAAGTACACAAGCCCAACCCAAGATAAAAAACACGCCTCCAATGGGCGTAACAGGGCCTATGATTTTGGTCCATTCGGCCAAGCCCAACAAATCCTTGCAAGCCAATAAATAAATAGAACCCGAAAAGCACAAAATGCCCAAAACAAAAAAGAACCCTGCTCTGTGCAGCCAAGCACCTGCATTTTTGCCTTCACTCAAACCCACACAAGCCAATATCCCTATCAGATGATAAAAATGATACTGAATACCTGTTTGATAGGTCGATAATTGTGCAGCACTGAGTTGAGCCTTTAAGGCATGTGCGCCAAATGCCCCCAATACCACAGCCAGTACCCCCAGCAGCCCTGCAAGAATCAACAATGTTTTTTTCATGATAATAAATGTTTAGTGGGCTTTAGTGGATTATCATCTTAAAGATGATTATCCACTAAAGCCCAAAGTATTTAGTAGCTTATTCTTCCAAAATACCCAACCCCTCTCTAATGAGTTCGGGTGTATTGCCTGTACAATCAACAATCGTAGAAGGTTTATTACCACCAAAACCACCATCAATAATCAAATCTACCTGATGCTTATACTGCTCGTAAATCTCTTCAGGATCGGTTGGGTAAGGGGTAATATCATCGGGCATGGAGATAGAAGTAGACATAATAGGATCGTCCAATTGTTCTAATAAATGGGTGACAATCGGACTATTAGGCACTCTGATCCCGACTTGCTTTCGATTGTTCTTGAGCATTTTGGGTACTTGATTGCTCGCTTTGAGAATAAAGGTAAAGGGGCCAGGCAGATTCTTACGCATAAGCTTGTAAATATTACTGCTAAAGGGCTTGGTATAAAAAGCAATATTGCTCAAATCGGGGCAAATAAACGAAAAGTTGGCCTTGTTGGGCTTTACGCCCTTGATGCGACAAATACGCTCTACGGCCTTATTATTAGTAATATCACAACCCAAACCATAAATAGTATCGGTAGGATAAATAATAACGCCACCATCTTTGATGATTTCAATGGCTTGTTTGATTTTACGCCCCTCTGGATTTTCGGGGTGTATACGAAGTAAAGTTGCAGGCATAAATAAATTGGAATTAAGGTTGAGATAAGTTAAATAATTGGAAGCTGCAATTGCCCCTGAAATACTTGTTGAGCAGGGCCACAAAGCCAGACATTGGTAAATTGTTCTTTTTCTTGCTGATAACGAATAACCAAGTTGCCGCCTTTGGTTTGTATATCAACAGCATTAGGGCTGTTATGGTTGTTGTGAGAAAGATGATAGGCCAATGCAGCCGCCGTAACTCCTGTGCCACAAGATAAGGTTTCGCCTTCTACACCACGCTCATAAGTTGCTACATAAAGCTGGTTGGGGGCTTTTATTTCTATAAAATTGACATTGGTGCCTGCTGCCTTGTAGGGAGCACTGTAACGAATAGCACGCCCTCGCTTATAGACATCTACAACATCCAATTGCTCCACAAACTCCAAGTAATGGGGCGAGCCTGTATCTAAGAACAGGTCGGGCTGGCCGTAGTTAGTAGTAGGCACGGCACTCATTTTGAGTTCGATATAATCAGGGGCTATTACCTTGGCCTCGTGCGGCCCGTCTACTGCCAAGAAATAGGCTTTAGAATGGGGCAGCATACCCAAAAAATTGGCAAAAGCCACCAAACAACGGCCACCATTGCCGCACATGCTACTAGGCTGCCCATCGGCATTAAAATAAACCATTTCAAAATCAAAGCCTTCTTTTTCTTGGAGCAGCATCAGGCCATCAGCCCCCACACCAAATCTTCGGTCACACAACCAAGCAATTTGAGGCGTAGAAAGGGCGCTGTAGCGTCCAGTTCTATTGTCCAAGAGTACAAAATCATTGCCTGTACCTTGGTATTTATAAAAGGAAATTTCCATTGTGTGTTGAATTAATCTACAAAGTAGCCAAATATAAAAGCCCGTCATTTCTATATAACAAGAAATGACGGGCTTAATATAATGTTTTGTGCAGTAATACAATAATTATTTTGCTAAGGCAATAAAGTATTACTAATTCATAACCAAGGTTACTTCTTCAAGAATGTAAGGTAATTTTAATAAATCCTTGTCATTCAATTTTAGGCGACCACGAACCGTGATTTTTTTGGTGGTATAATTGATGGGAGCTTTGGGGAATGCCTCCATAACCGATTCGCTACCAGCCCCGCCACAGAAAAAACAAGAGGCGAGGGGAAAGGCAGAAAACATAAACTTATCGCCTTGGTCGTCTACATCGCCCATAGCATCGGCTGCAATATTGTGCGGAATAATAAATCCTTCTACCTCAATCATTTGACCTTCATAACTGCGAATAAGCTCGGTAAACTTGGGCTTAAATGTTACATCATCAACCTCTTCATCAAAGGAGATTTTGAACTTCAACTGAAGCAAATCTTCCCAGACACCAGCCGGCTGGATTTCTTCTTCAACTGCAAATTTGCCTTCATTGGGGGAGGTAAATGCCTCGCCAAAATCTGCTTCACTGTAGCCAGCCGCATAAACTGTCTCTTCTTGTTCTTCTTGGTTGTCGCCACCTCGTTTAGAAGCGGTCAGCACTTTTTCGGATAAACTAGCCTGTGAATCATTTAACAAGCCATCTACCCATTGTAATTGAAAACAAGTTATCAAACCTGCCATCACTACGATTAATCCTATTACTTTCAACATAAGTTTTACTATTAACAATACTTCAAGTCTGAGTTATATCAAGTTGGTAATCAATTAGACGCAAAATGTTTTTATAATAAAGGTGAAAAATGAGTTGCACATAAACTCATGAGCGTTGTTCATTGATACACGAAGTATTACATTAAAATATATCCTCGGGAAGTAATTTGCTTCAAAGAATACAACTAATTCATAGAAATAGAAGTATTCTTAAAGGTATTTCAAAAAAGGATCATCTAATGGCCGCTTCTCTTAAGCATGGAGATTCAATAATAGCTCAGAATTTATTTTATTTCTTACCAACAAAGTT
>CAYULH010000117.1:7173-17917 GCA_964445645.1 uncultured Aureispira sp.
AACTTTGAATTTTTACTTTGAAACTTGTATCAAATATGTTTGTATTTTTTTTTTTTTTTTTTTCTTTTAGAAACAATTTAGTAACCTCAAAGATACATCTTCCGTTCTATTATGCTAATGGATTTACTTTTTTTTAACACTATCAGACATTTAAGACTACTTAAATGCGGGGTAGTGGTTGATTGTTATTGTATTGATAAAAATACAATAATTTGGAAGAACAAATTTAGCTCCGTATATTCTTTGTTGGTCTTACTAAAACGCAAAAGACAAAGCGTTATTGGCAGGCAGCCGCCTTATTCTACTTGTTTGCTATCAATTTGATAACCATTTAGGAAACTTTTAACATCCATGCGTTTGCGCTTGGTCAATTGTACGTCCAAAAGCTGTACAAAACCATCTTGGGTGGCAATTTTGAGGAAGCGTTTGCCATCGCTGTGGATGCTGCCAGCAGGGTGGTTGTGTGCTGCAAGCTCTTTTTGACTGCGAAAGATTTTGAGTTTGTCCCCATCCAGCAGTGTCCAAGCCGTAGGAACAGGACTCATGCCCCGAATAAAGTTGTGTACTTGAGCGGTGGGCTGGTCAAAATTGATTTTGCAGTCGTCGTGAAAGACTTTGGGGGCGTGGCTCACGGCTGTGGCTACTTGTGGGGTCGATTGGGCCGTGCCTGCTTCTATGGCACGAACACTCTTGAGGGCTACTTCTGCACCCAAGTGCATCAGGCGTTCATACACGTCTCCTGTGGTGTCATTTTCGCCAATAGGCGTGCTTGCTTTGTACAAAATATCACCCGTGTCAATTTCGTGTTGGAGCTGAAAGCTGGTGACACCCGTTTCGGTTTCGCCATTGATAACCGCCCAGTGAATAGGAGCAGCACCACGGTATTTGGGCAAGAGCGAGCCATGCACATTGATGGTGCCCTGTGGGGGCATGTCCCAAACACTTTTGGGCAACATCCTAAAGGCCACCACGACTTGCAAATCGGCCTCCAAGGCATGCAATTCTTCTTGAAAAGCAGCCGCTTTGAGGTTTTTGGGTTGCAAAATATTTAAGCCTTTTTCTACCGCAAATTTTTTGACAGCAGATTGCAAGAGCTTTTTGTTGCCACGGCCGCCCCATTTGTCGGTAGCGGTAATTACGCCTACAATATTATAGCCTTCTTCGAGTAAGAGTTCTAAAGTAGGAACGGCAAAATCTGCTGTTCCCATAAAAACGATTTTCATGTATATGTATTGTTTTTTTAATTCTATTGATAATAGGAGCGTATCTAAGAAGTCATAACTGCCAGAAAAACAAAGATGCCTAAGATACTCAATAGTGCAAAACCGCCCCAAATTATACTTAATATCAATAATAATGAAAGATTGGCGGCTAATGCCCAAATAAACAAACCCAAAAAGCCCAACAAGTTGACCAGTAAAATTCCAATTCCTAGTATAAATGTAATACTTGCAACAATACCTGAACCATACGATAAAAATCCAACTATCGTACCGAGTGTTATCCAAATAAAAGCAATAATAGACCCAGCAATAAACCAGCCGACACCCCCTGTTATACCTCCAACAACAAAAAGCGCAGGAGCAATTAAAAGAATAATTAGAAAGACTAGAAGGCCCAAAATTACACCTGTAGCGCCATTTTTTAGAGCCGCTTTAGTATTCCTGTGTGTTGCATTTTTTTTGAAATGGAAGATTGAACGATGCTTTTGCTTTTTTGTATGTTTTTTTGCTTTCTTTTTCTTAACAGGCGGAGAAGGGGCATTGTTGGTGCTGGGCACCACTTTAGAATAGACCAAATTGGCATAACTGTGGGTGCAATTGCCACTTATTATTAATAACAAAAGAATAGTAACAACTTTTAAAGACATTATGCGGTATGGATTGATTGGAGTGAATAAGAAAATTTTGTGTATCTATACAACAATTACAATTGCTCTTCAATTAATATACGAATCCAAATGGCTAATAGACTCAACAAGGCAAAACCACCGATCAGCATACTAGTGGTAATCAACAAAGGAATGTTGGCTATTAAGGCCCAAATAAGCAAGCCCAAGGCACTAAGCAAGGTAAAGACGAGCATAAAATATCCAGCCACCAAAAGCGATGCCCCTCCAACGCCTTCTCGATAAGCCCTAAACTCCAAAACAGTTCCTGTTATAATCCAAGCCATAGCCAACAAAAGCCCCAAATTAAACCATATAATTCCACCTACTGTACCCCAAACAATAAATAGGGCAGGCATAACAGAGAGCGCAGCAATAAATACAACAGTGCTCAATACAGCTTCAATATACACCTTATTTAGCACCTTATCCGTTCTGGATGTAATAGGCTTGTTTTTGCGGGCAAGCTTGGACAGCCGTTTTTGGGGCCGTTTCCACTTTTTTATTTTCTTATTGTTGCGTGTTCGTGTTGTTTGTTTCTTTTTCTTGGCAGGAGGAGGCGTGTTGGAATAGACCATATAGGCATAACTATAGCTGCAATTTCCATTAATTATCAATAATAGTAAAATAATAATTTTAAAATTCATGAATAATAGGAGATTGATGAAAAAAATGTAGGAGCTTCCTAGTTATCCATAAATAATCTGACCAACCAAAAAATCCCCAATCTTATAAACTATGTCAATGCGTCTATAGGTTGGGGACGTTCCTTACTTTAACTATTCCAGTACTAATTTATAGTATTTTTTCTATGCCCACTTGTTTGAGGCGATGAATCATATCCTTAGGGTCGTCGGCCTTAAATACAGCCGAACCTGCTACGAGTACATCGGCTCCTGCCTGCAATAAGACCTCTGCATTTTGCAAGCCCACGCCGCCATCAATTTCAATTTTGGTAGCCAAGTTGCGGGTGATAATTTCCTCCTTGAGCGTGCGTACCTTTTGCAAGGTAGAATAAATGAACTTTTGCCCTCCATAACCCGGATTGACCGACATAAGACAAACCAAATCAATATCCTCCAAAATATCAAACAACAAATCTACTCTGCTGTGTGGGTTGAGTGCTACCCCTGCCTTGGCACCTGTGGCCTTGATTTGTTGCATTACCCGATGCAAATGATTGCACGCCTCATAATGAACCGTGATAATATCGGCGCCTGCTTGTGCAAATTCCTCCACGTATTGTTCGGGATGCTCTATCATCAAGTGGCAATCCATTACTTTGTCAGTCAGCGGCTTAATCGCTCTTAGCACCGGAAAACCAAAAGAAATATTGGGTACAAAACGCCCGTCCATTACATCTACATGTATCCAATCGGCGGCGCTCTCATGCAGCATCTGCATATCACGACCCAAATTTGCAAAATCGGCTGCCAAAATAGAAGGTGCTATTAAGTGTTTCATTGTCATAATGATAAAGATTGAGTCGGGGCAATCGCATTGCACCCACAAAAAAATGATGTTCAAAAGTTTTCGCAAAGAAACAAAAAAGGAATTAAGATACTTAACAGCAATCGACCAAATTTGTTAAGACTGCAAACGTTTTTGATGTGCCTCAATTTCGGCCATAATCCAGTAGGCGAGTTGCAAGGCTTTGAGCCCATCTTCCAAGCCCACTTTGGGCGGCGTATTATTAAGAATACTAGCCGCAAAGGTTTCCAATTCCATTTTGATGGCATTGTTGGGTTGGGCGGCTGGGCTATCCAGCTCAATATAGCGTTTGCCCAAGGCGGTGTCTAGTTCCATACACTGTTCGGGGTCTTGGGGGGGCTGCTCGTGCAGGCGCACCACTTCGGTTTGCTTGTTCAGAAAATCCAAGCTCAAATAGGCATCGGGCTGAAAAATTCTCAACTTCCGCATATTTTTCATAGAAATTCGACTGGCTGTAATATTGACCACCGCACCATTGACAAACTCAATACGAGCATTGGCAATATCGGCCGAAGGGCTAACCAAGGCCACGCCACTGGCTTGCACGGCCTTGACCTCGTGCGGAATGAGCTTGAGAATGATGTCCAAATCGTGGATCATCAAATCCAACACCACCGATACATCCGTGCCACGTGCATTGAACAGGGCCAAGCGATGCGCCTCTACAAACATGGGCGAAATAGCCTTGTCTTCAATGGCGAGCAACGCAGGATTAAAACGCTCTACATGCCCTACTTGCGCCTTGATGTTGGGTTGTGTTTGCACCAAGGCACAAAGGGCTTCGGCCTCTTGCAAGGTGTGGGTGAGGGGTTTTTCTATAAAAAAATGCTTGCCGGCCGCCACCACTTTTTGGGCCAATTCAAAATGGGTAATGGTGGGCGTAACAATGTCTACCACATCCACAGCTTTTAGCAATTCCTCTACAGAATCAAAAGCTGGAACCCCATATTGTTCAACCGCTTTGGCGACAGCCTTAGGATTGGTGTCGTACACACCCACTACCTTGTACAATGGAATTTGCAACAAACATTTGAGATGAATATTGCCCAAATGGCCTAAGCCAAGCACCCCTACTTTTAACATGCTATGCGGATTTTTCTTGTGGAACTTCTTCCTGTTGTTTTGCTTGATATTTGGTTAATAAACCATTGGTTTGCGCTTGCAATTTTTTTTGAAAAAACGACGTGCCACCCAACAAATAGCCCTTAAAACCCAATGCTTGCCCTGCCCAATGCCGCAAATTGAAGCGATCGGTATGCTTGATAATCAAGCCATCTTGAAATTCAAAAGTAGCATCAATTTTATTGTGAACCTTACGCCCTGTTCTCGAAAAAGTGTACTGAGCCTCCCAATGTGCGCTGCCCTGCGTCGTATGTTGCTCTACATCCGAGAAGGTCAATTCAAAATCTCGGGCATTGTCACAAAGCATACGCCACATATCGCCTGCATTCTTACCCTGCAAATGCCCAAAACCGGGATCCCAAAAAATAACATCAGGGTGGTAAAGGGCGACCATTTTTTCGGCATCCAATTGTTGAAAGGCAGTGTAAAATTGTTCTATTATGTTGTTCATTTGGTTGGTGTTATGATTTTGTAAGCGATAGAACAGAAGGTTGTATTTGTTGAACCAATTGCTCTATTTCTTCTGTCCAAGCATTGTGTTTTTTAAGTAAGGTGCAGATTTCCTGATAATCTTCTTCATGAAATAGTAATGTAGCCTTAGTAGCACTGTAAACAGCACTAGGTAGGCACATCTTTAGCAAACGCATAAATTGATTGGCACCTTTTGTAATTTTCTTTAATTCCCCTTTGTCAAAACGCTCTAAACTTTCTAAAGCATTCTCTAATTGTAATAAAAATTCTTTTCCTATTTGATAACGGACATCTTGTAGTCGGTCGGGGTCGTTCAATGCTAGTTCCTTAATTGTGGTCTTTCCAATGGTCGTTTTTCCTTTCAAACAATAGGCTCTAAAATAAATATGCTCACTAGGGGTATCCTTTACAGGATGGATGATAGGAGCAATATTAACATTATGTGTACCTTTTTCCAAATTGCAGCGCTTGCAAGAAGGAAACAAATTATACCAGTCCAATACTTTATTAGGATGCGTATGTTTGTCCTCAAAATGCTCTACCTCCATGTATTTGCTTTCCTCTGTTGTATTACATTCGCAATAGCAACATTTGCCATTAGACATTTTTTTTAAAGCATCTGTAATTTCTGTTTTTTTCCAAGGACTTGGTAGGGTTTTTTGCCCAGCCACTTTTGCTGCTATAAATTCCTTTGTTTTTTCTTGAACAAATGCTGCGGTCAAGACAGAAGGTTTGGGCTGGTAAGATAGCTTAATCATAGGAAAGACTGGTCATTTGAAGGCGCATCAATTCGATTTGGCTGCTGTGAGGGTGCAATATTTTTTCCAATTGTTCATACGCTTGTTTTGCCTGTTCATAATTATCCTCCTCCAAAGCTGCTGTAAAGCTTTTTCTCAAAGCCAAATATTCATTAGAATACACTTGTGCATCCATCAAATCCCTGAGAATTTCCTCCACCGACCAACCCTGAAAGTTCGTCAATTCGGGCTGCTCGATGCGGATTTCCTCGGTCTCCTCATCTCTGTGCAAAACCACCACATTTATATCATCAGCCGATTGCACCACCAAGGGGCTGTGTGCCGTCACAATAAATTGCGTCTTTGGAAACAAGCCCCTCAAAAAATGAATCACTTTGCGTTGCCAAGTGGGGTGCAAGTGCAAGTCTATTTCATCCACCAATACAATTCCGGGTTCGGCCAAGGGGTTTGCACTGCTCGGGTAGCGATCAAATTGGCGTTTGGCATAGTCTACTACCCATGTAATGAGGCTCTGGTAGCCAGAGCCTAGTTGGTTGATGAGGACATGGTCGTCATTATTGGTAATAAAATGCACTCGCCTCAATTCTCCGCCTCCAATTTGTATATCTTTTATATCGGGTAGTAAGGTGACTAATGCTTCTTTGACTTGTTCTAGTTGGTCGGTCGCTTTTTTACTTTCCATTAAGGCATTAAACTTGGTGCCTAAAAACCATTCTTCTGCATTAATAATATTATCTACACTATCATCAAATATACTTTGTACTCGATCTTCAAGTTTATATTCTATATAGCTCCCTTTACCTCTTTTTCTTTGGGTGCCATAAGCGTCGATTTTGAAGAGAGCAGCCTCTTCCTCTAATATTATAGAGCTTGAACTGTAACTAAAACGTAATTTTAGGGTGGATGATGTATTTAGTGAGATATTTGGTAAGGCATTTAGTGAGGCACTTAATGGAATATCTTGAGGTATATTAGGGTTTTCTATTTTTGTTAGTGAAAATTGGTCTGATTCATAATAAAAATCATGGGCATGTTTTGGTGAGTATATATAATAAGAATCGTCATTGTAAGGAGTCGCAAATTTTTTATTATTAGGCGTAAACCCAGCAATACACCTCAACAAAGTAGTTTTCCCCGTATTATTATTCCCTAGCAACACATTCCACATAGAAGGCTTGCCCTCCGCATCCGTAAAGTCAATCCTGTATTTATTCTTAAAACAGTTGACCCCATGCACTTCCAATTGAGTGATGTAAATCGGCTCGTCTATCTGCTCCTTTTTTTCTGCTTCCATGATTTTGATTGATAACAATAACTTCAAATTTGGGTACACCCCAAAGACAAAGATAACAATTCACGAAGTATAAGAAAGTTGCATCCCATAGTAATTATAAAAACAACTATAAAAATCTTATTTTGGCTTTCTAATCCTTCTACACGAAACAAGTACAATGAGTCAAGTTACGGTTACAATCCCTGTTGTGGTGCAGCATACCCAAATCAACGAACAACAGCAATATTACATTTCTCCTGTTTTTTATAACAGCCCTATTGGCGTGAATCGCCGTTATGAGCAGGCGGTAGCCCAATTTAAGAAGGAAGTGCGGGCAAGGTTCAAGGGCTATGCCATTGGTCGCAACAATGCCGACCATCTGCTGTGGTACTTGTTTAATCCTACCCTCAAGCACTATATTTTTGATTTTAATTTTGTAGCGAGCAAGCAATTGTTTCGGGGCAAGGTGAGTGTGGTGGTGTTTGAAATGCAGGAGCAGTGGTTTGCCTGTTTGCCCAGCTTCAATTCCTTTACCTTTATGCTAGAAGAGGGCAACAAAAAGGCAAGGGTGAAGGCGCAAACCCAAGTTATTATAGAAAAACTACTGCGTTTATACAGAAAGGAACACCAAGTAACAACCGTAGAGCTAGATGGTTTTTGGGCAGAGAAAGGAGAGTTTGTAACGGTGCTTAATTTTAAGGTCAATGTGACCTACCAGCAATTTAAGTTTGAGCATAGTGCCGATGATTGGTTTTTTACCTTTTTTGGAGGGCAAGAGGATTTTGACGGCGCAGACGAAGTGGGCAAGGTGGGGCAAAACCTCAATGAATTGTACCCCGCCAATTTGCAGCGTGCCTTTGAACGGGAGCAATTGGTGGAGCAATTGCAAGCCATTATTTATCAAAAAGAAAATACGCCCATTGTGATCCTTGGGCCCGATGGAGTGGGCAAGCACAGCTTGATTCAGGAGGTTGTTTTTCGTTATTGTAAGAATTTTGCAGGGGTTGATGCAGAGAAGATGCAGCGATTTTGGCAAGTCGATCCTACCCGTGTTATTGCAGGCATGAGCATTGTGGGCATGTGGCAAAAACGCTTTGAATCCATTCTACAACACCTCAAAACTCGCCAAAAAACCAAGAGCGACCAGTTGCTGATAGATAATGTAGTGGCATTGCTTAGAATTGGAAAGTCGTCGCAAAATAGCATGACCTTGAGCGATGTGTTGAAACCTTACTTGGAGAAACGCCAATTGCAAGTGGTGTTGATTGCCACGCCTGAAGAATGGAAATTGGTGCAAGAGAAAGACAGACGCTTTAGCGATTTGTTTCAGATAATACGTCTGCAAGAACCCGATATGCCTACGGCGGTGCGAATGGTGTTGGAATACCGAAAGCAGTTGGAACTCAAACATGCTTGCACCATTAGTATTCCTGCGGTGCGGCAGTTGTTTTCTATTCAGCGCAATTATTTTAAGCGCAAGGCGTTGCCGGGTTCGGTGTGCAAATTGCTCACCCAATTGGCCGTGAAGCACAGCTACCGAACCATAGATGTGGAGGAGGTGCAAACGGCGTTTGAGATTTATAGTGGTTTGAGCAATCAGATTTTTGACGATAGTTATGTGTTTGAGGAGCGGGAGGTGGAGCGGTATATCCGCTCGGTATTGATTGGGCAAGATGCGGCCGTGCAGTGTATGAGTGATGCCATTCATACGATAAAGGCCAAGCTCAACAATCCTGATAAACCACTGGGTTCTTTCTTTTTTATTGGGCCTACAGGGGTGGGCAAGACGGAGGCGGCCAAGATTGTGTGTGAATATCTATTGGGGGATGCCAATAAGCTCATGCGTTTTGATATGAATGAGTATATTGATGGAGGGGCTTTGTCTCGTTTGATTGGCGATTATTACAATCCAGAAGGCCAATTGACGGGTAAGGTGCGGTACAATCCTTTTGGGGTGATTTTGTTTGATGAAATCGAAAAGGCGCATCCCAAGATTCATGATTTGCTGCTGCAAGTATTGGACGATGGCCGATTGACCGATGCCTTGGGCCGAACGGTTGATTTTGCCAATACTATTATCATTATGACTTCCAATATTGGGGCATCAGAAGTGAGCCAACAATTGGGCTTTCAGACCCAAAATAGCAACCCCAATGCCATTTACCAGAAGGCGGTAGAGAATTTCTTTCGTCCAGAATTTATCAATAGAATTGACCAAACGATTATTTTTAATCCATTGGAGCTGGAGCATATTCTCAAAATTGCCAAACTGCAAATCCAGAGCTTACTGAGCAGAGATGGTTTTGTACGTAGAACTACCATTCTAAATATATCAGAAGAGGCATTGGAGTGGGTGGCCCGCCGTGGTTTTAATGCCAAAATGGGTGGGCGTGCCTTGAAACGTCAAATTGAAAAGGATTTGACGGCTTTTTCGGCCGAGCAACTGACCCAAACAACCGCCGAGGAGCCTATTATTCTCAGTATAGAACTAGAAAATGGTGTTTTTAAGCCCAAAATCGAAACCTTGCAGTTTGCCGAACCCATGCAGGAGCCGCTGTTGCCTCCATTGCCCAATGACAAGCAGATTAAGCGTTTTTATAAGGATTTGATTAGGAAACTAGAACAAGTAGAAGCACGTTTGTTGGCCATGAATCAGCCTACCGATTATTACAGTGACGAAGATGGCAGTATAGAGGGCGATTGGGAGTATTATGACCTCAAAGAGCAATTATTGGACTTGAAGGAACATGCCAATCGAATGTTATTGGGTTTTAGGAGTCCTTATTTTGATAGAATTGTGTCTATTGCCTTGCGCCTGAAGAGTTCGGGGACGGGCAGTATTATTTATAAGAATGATGATTCTAATATTGATAAGACTTTAATCAAGGAGCAGTTGTTTAGCAAAAGTGCCTTGGAGGAATTGCGTTATGTCTACCAAAATGCGCCCGACCAGTTTGACCGCTATGATTCGATCTGTTTGACCAATTATATGGATGTGGCTTTCTTGGATTTGAAAGTGCGCCAGATGGAAGCCGATTATTGGGAGGTGATGGCATTGCAAATCAAGTCGCCCATTAGCAGCCAAGGCAAAAAAGAAATTAAATACCTCAAAAAGCAATACGAAAAGGTATTGGAAGACATGGGTTGGGTGTTCCAGCTCAAGGAAGATACCTTCTATATTGAGGGATATGGGGTAGAAGCTTTGTTGCAAGGCGAAGCGGGCTATCACTTGTTTTATCGTTCGCATCAGAATCCATTGCCTATTAATGTCCATTTATCGCACCAAGATGAAGATAAAGAACCAAGCACGGGAACTAATTTGGTGGTACGATTGTATGACTTATCACTAGGGGAGGCGCACAAGGCCGCTACCATTACAGATTTGAGAACGGGCTACACCAACCAAGCACGTATGACGGCAGAAGAGTACAAATTATTCTTGTATGCCAGCTTGCATAGTTATCATCAAAAAAAATCTTTGAGTTAAGTTCTTGATTAAACAAGCAGTAGCTTTTGGAGCAAAAAATAGTTCTAAAAATAAATTCCAAAAGCTTGTAGGTTGTCAAAAAACGTTCTATATTTGCCTCGCACTAATCGCTACACCTTGTAGGATTTATGTAAAGAAAATGTTCTAAAAAAAGTTATTGTTACTTAAAGATCAAATAAAAAACAACATCAAGTTGTATTGGTCTGGTAGTTCAGTTGGTTAGAATACCTGCCTGTCACGCAGGGGGTCGCGGG
>CAYULH010000118.1:0-17767 GCA_964445645.1 uncultured Aureispira sp.
GCCCTGAAAGGGTGCTATTATCGGCTTGTAGGGGTAATAATGACACCCTTTCAGGGTTGAATTCGTATTATTTATGTTATTACTATAATAATATCACCCCTTCGGGGTTTTTCTAGCAACATTCAGATTAGCTTTTTTCAGAACTTAACAGCCCTGCCCGTTGGGACTCTTTTACTTTTTCCGCCTAACCCTCAACCCCTTTATTTCCTCTACGGTCAAGCCTGTAATTTCTGCAATCGCCTCCAAAGGCATATCCCTTCTCTTTAGCTCTTTGGCTATTTCAACCCTGCCATTTTTTTCACCTATAGCAAGGGCTTCCTTTCTTATTTTCTCTACCAATTGATAGGGCGGCACATACTTTGTGCTTTGCGCCAATTTTTCCATCAATCCCACATCATTAAAACTCATGTAGCTGCGTTCCGTAATAATCAAATGATCCAATACAGGTGTACCCACTATCTTGCCTACTTGAATCATTCTATCGGTCGTATCTTTATCTTCTTTGGAAGGCTTGAGTTCTCCACTAGGGTGGTTGTGGCACAACATGATTTGGACGGCTCGTTTTTGGAGCGCAAAAGAAAACACTTCCATTGGGTTTACCAGCACTTTATTGACCGTGCCTAAGCCAATCAATTCTACAAACAACAGGTTCAAATTATTAGCCAGTCCAATAATCCAAAAATGTTCCTTATTTTGGTCTATCTTCTGTTCCCTCAATAGAATAGTCTGCATGATTTTGTAAATATCATCCGAGGTCAATATCTTGATCTTTTGTTCTTCTGTCAGCTTTATGTCCATACGTTCTATTTTTGCCTATAAAACTAAGTCTTTTATAGGATTTATCCTAGTGCTGTTCCACAAGGGCATGGTTGCCGTTTTTTTGTTCCTTATGGACTCCAGTAAGTAAAGCCGCCCCTAACACCAGCCTACAGGGTTTTAACGGCGCTATATCCTCATTTAAGGAACTAGATTGCTGCCTTTAAGGAAGGCTATTTTGTTGGGGCTATATTATTTATTGCTTTGGTTTTGAATAGCTTAGAGGGCTTTGATTCTATTTTTGAAATAAAATATGCTTTCTGATAACAAGTACAATAGTAAGCTGGGGCTTATTTTGGGGCTTATGGGGATTTGGGTCGGAAAAAATAACCTAAATGTTGTAGAGAAAAGTTGTTTTTTGGTTAGATCAATGCCCTCAAATAGTTGGCTGTTTGTTCCAATCCATTTCTTTTGAGTGCCTCCAAAACCTCAAATTCATCCAAATCAGGATTGCGCCTATTCATAACCAATTCCCTAAAAGCTTGGACAGCTTCTTGTTGATTGAGGTCTATAATATCCGTTAAAAAATCATCTGCTTTTTTGGCAGCTAAACCAAAAGTAGATAAATAATCTTTTGGAAAGTCCTTGATATTATTGGTTACAATCAGGTTTGCATTGGTCTTGATGGCTGCTGCTAATACATGACAATCTTTGGGGTCTGGCAAGCTCAAGGTATTAATTAGCCCATCATAATTTTCTACCAAAGCATCAGGAAAAGCCAAATTGGCCTTGCCTGTTCTTTTTTTAATTTCGGCTTCTTCTATGCCCTTTCTTCTCATTACCTCTTCCCATTCATCAAAGATATGTTTGCTCCATTTGGGGGTAAACAATTCATAGAAGGCAAACCAAAACAGTAAATCTCTAATCTCAATTGGAAAAATAACATTGGTGTCCAAAACAACCGTAAATCTAGTACTATGTATCATACAAACCTGTTTCTTCGTCGTCTTGCATCATCTCTCTAAGCAATTGACGTTGTGCCGCTTTTTGCTGTTTCTTGTAATTCATAACAGCCTCTAATTGCACGCGTCTGTGTCGGCCTACTTTGGTATAAGGAATCGTTCCTTCCTCTAGCAATTTGACCAAATGAGGGCGTGAACAACCCAACATATCTGCTGCTGCTTGGGTGGTCATTTCTGTGGCAATAGGCACTACAGAAATAGGCTTCCCCTCACTGGTTGCTCTTAGAATTTGTGCCAATAGCTTAAGAGCTTTTAAAGGCACTTTAATTTTGTCTTGTGTTTCTTCTATTTCTATTTCAGGATTGGGGTCTTGTACTTGCTCCAAGGCTTCTGCCAAGACGGCATAAGATTGTAAAGCTACTCTTTGCTCTTCCTTAGAGGGTTTGTTTGTTTTTGATAAGTTCATATTATGTGGTGTGTCTTGTTTTGCTTACACCAATATAAACGAAATAAACGAAACAAATGTTTCTTCTTTCCAATTTTTTTGGACAATTTTTATTAAGTACAGGACAAAAAGCAAGATTGTCTTTAAAAGAGCCTTTCCATTATGCTTGGCTGGAGTTATCAGGCACTTTCAAAGTGCCTGATAACTCCTCCAACACTTTTTGTCCTGTACTTAGCAATTTTTAATAAAATATACTACAACTATCTTGGGCTTATGGGGCTTATTGCCCCAAAATAAAACCTAATTGTTGTAAAGAAAAGTTGTTTTTATGGCGCTACTCCTGCCTTTTCATAAGCTGCCTTGCTCAATCGAAAGTCTTTGTCTACTATCAATACTTCCTCATACGTCAAGTTGTACAAGTGGTACACCATTACATCTATTTCTTGTTCTAATTGGCTGGTGTCTGCTGCTGGGTCTTGTTGCTTTTGGGTTAGGATTTGGTTGACTTTACTAGCTATCTTGTTTTCTACATCATTAGATACTAATCTAGGAATTGGAAAAGGATTGAGGTAGTTAGTTTTTAATCTCCTTGCATCTCCTTGTAGAGTATCTCCTGTTTGTATTAAGAACCACCATAATAATTTAGAATTAGCAATAGCTAATAAATATTCATAACTCTCTTTTGTAGCCTCATTCTTAATCCAGCTATATACTGTGGTCGTATGATAAATACCATCATTCAAAGTTACATTAGGGTGCTTGGAACATATTTCCATTGAAGAAAGTTTTTTGTTGTTCATATTGTATAACCCTTGATTTCTAGCATATTTATACCAATATGAATCATTTGTACTTCCTCTATCCTTTTTTCTATGAATGTCTTCTGTTGTTTTTAACCATTGATAGGCATTTGGATAGTTATTCTTTATATAGCTTTCTTCCATTGGTTTAATTATACCAGAATCATCTTCTTTATAGGGGAAAAGGATGAACAATTTTTTATCTATAGGTTGATACTTATGCACCCCACGTCCTTTTACAAAAGGTCTTAGAATTCCTTTTTCTAGCTCTAATTCTTTAGAATTCTTAAATTTACCTTTTACTAAATCACCTTCAAATGAAATCAATTCAT
Organism: uncultured Aureispira sp.; assembly: GCA_964445645.1. GTDB lineage: Bacteria > Bacteroidota > Bacteroidia > Chitinophagales > Saprospiraceae > Aureispira. The sequence continues at coordinate 3,296 of CAYULH010000118.1, forward strand.
ATATATACAACTCGTCTTTTCCTGTTGCTATGCCTTGCATTATTTTGTAAAAAACCTCCTCTAATTTCTTACTATCAGTATAAATTTTCTCAAAAACATCAATAGCAGTTTGATTGTCTAAGAAAACCCATTGATTAGAGCCATAGTAATTGGACATTTTGACCAACTGCTCATAAGTAATGAAGCCATAGGAATCGGCTTGGTACATTTTTTTAGCATAATCTTCTTTGAATTCAGCTTTGTAGCACCAAAAGCCTTTGTTAGTAGTAGGGCTAAAGTCTATGATACAAGTATAGGTATCTGCTTCGTCAAAAATCATATTAGCACCAAAATGAGTGACCTTATCAATATATTGGCCTTCTGTTAGATAGTCTCTAAAAATAGCAGTACTAGCAGAATTGAAAAACTTGTGAGGGAGAATATAGGAATTGGCAGCTATGGAATTAGAAATAGCTACAGCCTTTTCTACAAAAATATTAGCTAGGTCATAAGAACCTTGAGCTACTTTATAAACCTCTTCATAGTGTTTTTTTGCTGCTGGTTGTGTTTTCTGTATAGCTTGAACTCTCATATAAGGCGGATTCCCAATAACCACATCAAAGCCCACAAACTTCCCTTTACTATCCAGCACTTCAGGAAACTCAAACCGCCATTCAAAAGCATTGTGGTAGATGGCATTGGTGGTAATTTCCTCCTTTTGAGCTTTGGCCTTTTCAAAGGTCGTTTTGAGTTTTTTGAGCAAGTCGCGTTCCTTTTTGGGGATTTTAGAACCAAAAGCCTTGAGGTTGTTTATTTCTTGAGCTTTGAGTTCATATTTTCCTCTAGCCCCTGCCATTTTCTTCCGAAATTTCTTATCCAAAGTATCCTTGAACGCACCCTTGATGGTATCAATAATGGTTTGGATTGCTTCTTTTCTACCCTTGTCATTGGTAGTTTTGTACTCTTTGACTGCATTTTTGTAATCTCGGAGTGAGTAAGGATTAGTTTTGCTTTTGAAAGCAGCTTTGAGGTCGTCCTCTAGCTCAAAACGGCTAATGAGCGAGTTGCCACACTTGATATTAATATCAATATTGGGCAAGGTTTGCAGTTCGTTTTTAGTATTGTAATAAGCATTTTTGAGCAATTCAATCCACAGCCTCAATCTACAGATTTTGACCGAATTGGGGTTGATGTCTACCGCAAACAAACAATTCTCAATCAGGGTTTGCTTTTCGTGAAACAAAGCTTTTTGTATGGCGTGGGTGCGTTTTACACTGGGATTATAAGAAAAGAAATCCCCATTCTCATCCTCTAGGATCAGCTCATCATTTTCTAAGGAAACATAAGTATCCAAGCGTTCCCCTTTGGCATCACACAAGATTTTGAGTTCACTCTTGATGGCAATCAGCTCATTGAGGCAACTGACCAAAAAGTGACCAGAACCCACAGCAGGGTCACAAATTCGGAGGCTATTCACTACTTTATTGGCTTCCAGTCTGGCCCTATTTCTCTCTTTGCCCTGCTCCCTGATATGATCCCTCAAATCCTCTTTCAAGTCCTCAAAATCCGTACAACTCCATTGATAATGCTGGTTCATTTTCTGCACTACCGCCCGTCTCAGCGTCTCCCTACTCATATACATGGTGATGTAAGAAGGCGTGTAAAAAGAGCCATCCTTATAGCCATTTATTTTTTCAAAAATCAAGCCCAGCACCGAAGCATTAATCAAAGCCTTGCTTTGCTCCCCTTCCTCTACTTGGCTTTTGTTGTCACTACTAAAGTCATACGCCTCCAAGAAATCAAACAAATAGGCTAAGGTATTTTTAGAGCCTGTCAATCGTTTGTTGTTGCCATCTTTGAGCACCGTTTTGGCATACAACTGAAGGGTTTCATCCTTGATATTGGACAATTGCATAACCTTATCTTCTAGCTCATTTTCTTCAAACAGGGAGCTATTGAGATAAGGGATATATTGGTATTTCTCTTGGTAACGTTCACTGCGTTCAGTTTTCTTCTTGGCCAATGCCAAAAAGAACAAGGCTTCTAGGTCATCAAAACCTTTTATAAAATCTTGGTGTAAGAATCTGTAGTTTTTGTCTCCATTGTGATAATCTAGGAGCTGGGATTCTAGGAGCTTAATAAACAATATCCTATTGATCCAAGTGAGGCACAATTCCAACCCCACACTAAAGAGCTGGGCTTCCTTGGTAGAGCCATAACTTCTAAGATGGGGTACTTTGTGCAAGTAATCTCTATCCTCCAAGGCAAAAATAGTAGACTCCAACAAAGAGCCATATTCCCGTTTACCCTTGGGCAATCGCTGAATCACCTTTTTGCCTTTCTGCTTCACCTCCTCCAAGCCTATCAAGTGCAGCAATTCGCCATAAAAAGCCTTGTTGAGCTGGTTGCTATCATTGCCAAAGGCTTTGTTGAGCAGGTGCGTAGACGACAAGGTTTTGTACAGCGCAACCAGCTTGTTATCTTTCTTGTTTTCTAGGTCTAAATAGGGCTTAAAATCCTGCACATTGAAGTAGACATAATCCAAGGCATCGCCCACCTGCTCAATAGCAGGAGCTGCTATTTCTTGATAAAACAATTCATTCTTAGAGCTGTCCTTTTCGCCATCCCTAAAGGCTTTGTACTCCTTCTGTAGGGCTGTGTTTTTGTAAAAATGCTTGTAAAAATCTTCGCCCTTAAACAAATACCACTCATAACCATTGGTTGCAATCAAATGCTTGATGTTGTTGTTTTTCTGGTCTACCCGCTCTTGCAAATAATACAACAAAAGCTCGTGCAGGGCTTTTTTGTTGATGCTCTCCACACTCAAAAACTCATGGCTATTGCTGGGCCTTTTGGCCTCTATCAGCACACTAACAGGGCTGTTGGCATCCTTGCCCGCATAAATGGCCAAATCTATCCGCCCCTTGGTATTGATGTGGTGCTCTTGGTAGAAAGTATTTTTGAGAAAGTCCCCAATATATGATTTGATATTTTCTTCTGACTCTTTGTTAGCTTCTGCTATGGCAATACTATTCAAGCAAGTAGACAAACTGGTCTTAAAGTGGTTAATGTCCTTTCTTAGCGGCTTGAATTTTCTTATAGCTTGGCTTAGAGCTTTGGGCAGCTTTGTAATTCTCATGTATTGGTATTGTTAAATAGGAAGAAAATAAGTATTTGCACAAAATACAATAATATTCTAATTATTGGCACTAAGAACAAACTCCAATCCAAAACTGAAATTGAGCATTATTTATCCCAAGATACTCATGGAGACCATGACCTTGACTATCAAAATAGGTTATGCTATTTCTTTTTTATACCTTTTCGGGTATAAAAACTACTTCAAATTTGTTTTTATACCCGAAAGGGTATATTTTTACATTCCACCCAGTTATTATACCCCAACGGGTATAATTCATCTTACACACTCTAAACTATACCCGTTGGGGTATAATAACTTAACAACAATGGAAGATTATCAAAAATCCAACTCCACACTTTCATTGAGTGAATTTGTAAAGAAAAAACGGAAAGAATTAAATCTCACTCAAGTAGACTTGGCCGACAAAGCAGGTGTGGGGCTTCGATTTATTAGAGAATTAGAACAAGATAAAATCACGTTGAAAATGGATAAGGTAAACGAAGTACTTTATTTGTTTGGCTACCAATTGGGGCCTGTTTTGTTAAATCGAGAAAAATTGATCCATGAGAAAAGCTAAGGTATATATGTATGATCAATTGGCAGGTGTTCTCCTAGAAGATGAACAAGGTTATCATTATCAATATTTGAAAGAATATCTGGCATTAGAATCCGCAGAAGCGATAAGCCTCACCTTGCCCCTGCAAGAAAAAGATTTTTTTGACCGTGTCTTGTTTCCTTTTTTTGATGGTTTGATTCCCGAAGGCTGGTTGCTTGAAATCGCAGAACGCAACTGGAAATTGAATCCAAGGGATAGGATGGGAATTTTACTCAAAACATGCCATGACTGTATAGGTGCAGTGAGCATAGTACCTACTGAAAATTGATGATGAAAAATAGACGTTGTTTGTACTGTTACCAAGTACTGAATGCTGATGAGCCTGAGTATCACAAAACTTGTAGTAAACAAATATTTGATAGCTATATTCCTCCTCAGATAGAGTATACCAATGACCAGATGTTAGAATTGGCCGAAAAAATAGTAAAAAGTCAATCTACCATAACAGGTGTTCAGCCCAAACTTTCTCTTGGTTTAAAAGATACAGCAGAGGCAGAAATACCATCCAAACTCACCATCATGGGAGTATTGGGAAACTATATTCTCAAACCACCTAGTGAACACTACAGGGCATTGCCAGAATTGGAGGATTTGACTATGCACTTAGCTGCCATAGCAAAAATTGATACCGTTCCTCATACCTTGATACGATTGGCTTCTGGTGAATTGGCTTACTTGACCAAACGTATTGATAGAGACGGAAAACAAAAGTTTCACTTAGAAGATATGTGCCAACTCACAGGGCGACTGACAGAGGCGAAGTACAGAGGTTCTTACGAACAAATTGGTAAAGTGATTCTGGCACATTCTGCTAACCCCGGTTTTGATAGCATTGCATTTTTTGAGCTGGTTGTATTCTGTTTCCTGACAGGAAACAATGATATGCACCTCAAGAATTTTTCTCTGTTCAAACACCCTAGAATGGGTTATGTATTGAGTCCTGCCTATGATTTGGTAGCCTCTGAATTGGTAGTAGAAGGCGATGAGGAAGAATTGGCCCTAAACTTAAATGGTAAGAAGAAAAAATTAAAACGAAGGGATTTCCATACCGCTATGAGGCGTTTTATGAACGAAAAGGCAATGACCAATATCTTTCGGCGGTTCAAAAAAGTACTGCCCAAATGGTATCATTTTATAAACATCAGTTTTTTGCCTGATGATATGAAGCGATGCTACTGTGAAATGATTGCTGCCAAAGCTCAACAAATTGAGTTGTGATTCTTTGAGGGGAATGTTGTGTTGTTAATGGTTTGTTTGGAAGGCTTACTTCCCAATACAAAACCTAGAAAAAATATTCCCCAACAAATCATCGGTAGAAATCTCGCCTGTAATTTCCCCTAGCGCATTCAGTGCATGGCGAATATCCATCGCCAAGAAATCGCCTGTAATGCCAGCTTCCAAGCCCATGAGTACAGCATCCAAGGATTCGAGGGCCGAGCGCAGCGCAGCGTAGTGGCGCGAATTGGAAACGATACTTTGATCGTTTTGGAGTTGGCCTAGAGAAACGAGTTCAGAGAGGGCGGCCTCTAGGGGGGCTAGGCCCGTTTGTTGTTGGGCAGAGAGCGGTAGGTGGGCGTATTGAGCTTGCAATTCGCTCAGAATGGCCTGTTCTGCGGGGGTTTGGGTGCTGGGATTGGGCGGCAAGTCCGATTTGTTGGCGACTAGTAGGAGCTGCAAATCTTCTTTTTGGAGTTGCTGGAGGTCGTGCAGCACAGCACTGGGCGGCAATACGGCACTGTCATAGACATAGATAAGAATGGCCGATTTGGCGACTTGTTCCAAGGTTTTTTGTACGCCAATGGCTTCTATTTGGTCGGTGGCCTCTCGGATGCCGGCCGTGTCAATGAGGCGAAACGAAACGCCTTGGATGTTGAGCAGGGCTTCGATGGTATCGCGGGTGGTGCCGGCTATGTCGGAGACAATGGCCCGTTCTTCTTGGAGCAGGGCATTGAGGAGCGTGGATTTGCCCGCATTGGGGCGACCAGCCAGCACGGTTTGTACGCCGTGCTTGATGACATTGCCCAATTGGAAGGAATCGAGCAGGCGTTTGATGAGGTTGGTAATTTTTTCAATCAAGCCCTTGAGGTCGCCTCTGTTGGCAAACTCTACGTCTTCCTCGCCAAAATCCAATTCTAGCTCAATCATAGAAGCAAAGTGCAACAATTCTTGGCGCAATTGCTGGATCTGGTCGGAGAAGCCCCCACGCATTTGGCGCAAAGCCAATTGATGAGCGGCCTCTGATTCGGCGGCAATGAGGTCGGCCACCGCCTCCGCTTGGGAGAGATCGAGCTGCCCATTGAGGAAAGCCCGTAGCGTAAATTCGCCCTCTCGTGCTAGGCGTGCGCCTTGGCGAATAAAGAGTTCAATAAGCTGTTGCTGAATGTAGCGCGAGCCGTGGCAAGAGACTTCTACTACGTTTTCTTTGGTGTAAGAATGGGGGGCTTTGAATACCGAAACGAGGGCTTGATCGATGATTTTGTGGTACTCGTCTCTGATGTAGCCCAAGTGGATGGTGTGCGAATCAACGGCCAGCAAATCCTTGGCACGAAAATGTGCATTGACAATGTTTAGTGCTTCTGGGCCCGATAGACGCACTACGCCAATAGCACCGGCACCCGTGGGTGTTGCTAGAGCAACAATGGTATCTTGTAAATCAACGAGTTGATAAGCCATTTTTTTTATTTATAGTATACGAAGTACTTGATTTAGTCTGCGCTAACCATCCATTCTATGTAGGTTGCCTGTAGGCGTTCTATCCTAATTTGCACCCAAGCTTCTTGTAGTTCAGAACGGTCAGATGTGGTGTACAATATTTTTCGGTAGGCGGTTTCATTGGCCGTATAGCCTAAATTTTGGTATAGATTAATCCCCTGTGAATCGTACAATTCATCCTCAAAAGGCCCCGATATTCTAGGCTTTTCCAAACTTACTAATGTGGCTTTTTCTTCGTCTAAGAAACGTTGAATAACGTTATAAATGACTTTACTTTTTTTGCCATTTCTATATATCGAATACGTGCCCATGATGGCAATTAGCCCCAGTACAAAATATGCTACTTCCATAGTTGTTTTACCTGCACCTTGTGGTGCTGTTTCAAAATTATTTTTTTAGTTTCTAAATTGGCCTTATACTTTGAAGGATTTTGTCTAAACTTGCTCGGTGTTCTTGAAGGGCGGTGGCATCGCCCAAACCAACCACCAACACCACTTGTTGGGAGCGTTCTAATAAAAACAAGCCCATTTGTACGGCTCTGCCCTCGATTTTTCCTTCTAGTTCTGCGCCCACGCCCATGATTCCGTTCAACTCTATCAAGTCGGGCGAACGGCTCCACGCTGTTTCTTGTAGTTGATGGGTCACCAAGGATTCCAAATCTTGCAAGGCTTCTTCCATTTGTGTATCTTCTAATACGGTAAATGTCACCGACAAACCACTGGCAGTATGTTGCACCCGCACCACTTGTTCTTGCTCTTCTAAGGTCCAATTATCGGGATACCAAAATCCAATTTCGGCCGTAGGATAAAGAAACCATTGGGGGTCTACTTGGGCATGTAATGGGGAAGCCCCAAGTACTAAGCACAACACGAAGCTACAAAAAAAAGTTCTCATATAATATTGCTTTGATAATAGTAAAAATTGCTGGTGATAACAAGCAGTTAAGTAGGTATCAAACACCAAGCCTCTATTGTTCTTATTAAGAATATTCTTAGTAAGAACATTCTAATGACTAACATCAAAATGCGTATAAAACAAGGTACTTTGGTGAGCGGGTGCTGCTTGCTTCTTTTTGGCGCTAACCTCTAGATGCCAAGGCTCATTTTCCAAGCCCTTGCCACTGTTGGTCAAGTCCTCTACTTGCTCAAAACCCATGGCTTGCAAAATATCACGCAGCAATTCAAAGTAATAACCAAATTTGTGTACGTCAAACTCGTCTTGTTGCCAACCAAACAAACTTCCAAACCCCCAATAACGGGCATTTTGGCCCGATGGTTTGGTGTAAAAAGATTCGTGGCTGCCTTCGAGTACTTGTTTTAAGTGCCACAATAAATTGGGACAAATAATATAGACTTTGCCGCCTACTTTGAGCACTCTGTTCCATTCTTCTAGTACTTTCAAGAATTCCTTGAGGGTAAAATGCTCTACCACGTGTCTGGAGTAAACTTCATCAATAGTGCCATCCTCAAAAGGCAGAGCATCAGCCGCACAAACATAATCTATATGGGGCAAGTCTCTAATATCGCAGGTCAGGTAGCCTGCACGGGGCTTTTTGCCGCCGCCAATTTCTAATTTCATAGTAAGGTCATCTTGTTTTGATAGAAAGTAGAACAACTACAAAAGTAGAATTTTACAAAAGCCTCCCCAAATAAATGTTCTCAAAAATAACAATACCTACTAGCTTGTACTGGCCTCAGCAGCTTGCTTCAAATCGACTACAAACTGCTCAAACGAAGCATCAAACGAGGGAATATGACTGGCAAATAAAGGAAAAAGCAAACCTCCAATCTTTTCCTCCATACCAAATAGGGTGTTGTTACCTTGAGCCTCCAAGGTGTAAATGCGGGTTCCCATAGCATCGCCCCACACTAATTTTTGATTGGGTACAAATTCTTTGACCTTGAGCTTGAAAACACGATTGGGATCTAGGGTGCTAGTGAGTTTGATTTTGCCCCCTTGTTCTATCTTGCCTTCTAGCTTGATAATGGTAGAATTCCAGTTGGAATATTGGCTGGCATTGGTGAGTAAATTCCAAACAGTGGCAGGAGATGCCTGAATGACTTGCTGAATACTTGTTTGGCGGCTAAAGGTGTTTTTTTGAGTGGTGGCTTGACCTAGGTTGCTCATGGTGTGTGGTGTTTGATAGCTTTTTTAGTTTTGTCTGATAAAAGTACTCTATTGTACTTATATGCGGTGTATACGCTCCAAGATATGTTTTGTTGCACTACCTAATTTTTTTTTGCCACCACCCCCCAACACTTCCAAAGCACAGCATTTCCATGCCTATCCAATGGTTCTTGAATCAAAATATCGTCTTGCCATGCTACGACATCCAAGGCCATTTGTTCCAATACATTGCGAAAAGCACTACTAGGATAATACTGCTGCCAATTGCTCGCTTGGTCAAAATTGAAAGGTGTTACCAATATCAAGGTTCCATTGGGCTTGAGTATGCGGCGCATCTCCAACAGCCCCTCATAAGGATTGGGCAAACGATCCAGCAAAAAGCTGCTCCATACCAGATCTTGGCTATTGGCCTCAAAAGGCAAATCAGAAGCCCGTGCTACCCCCAATTGCACATTGGGTAGTTGTTTTCCTCGCAAGGGCAAGCTGGCATCAAACCCCTTATTGGAGCCATCCAATAGCAAGGTTCTGCCCTCTAGCCAAAATTCGTGTGCTCGTTTGAGCATTTGGTAGCTGTAATCTATCCCCCAACACTTGGCACGGGGGTACAATTGGGCTACAGCAGCCAACCAACGGCCTACTCCACAGCCTATTTCTACCACATTTTGCACAGAAGTAGGATAATAGGGCTGGGCAAAATCTAGGGCAGGCTGCATGGGATAGCCGCCCCACCAATCGTCGGCCAAGTGCAAGGCTGTTTGCCGAACCACCATGCTATCATAGTGTTCATACACATCTTTTTGATAGTCTACGGCTGTTTTGTGGCAATAGAAAGGGATGTTTTTTCGGTGCGATATTGGTGTTTTCATGAGGAAAAGATACATAATTTTTCTGTTTTTTGGGTCAGCCACTTGCATTTATGCAAGTAAGTACTTACATTTGTAATAATGAAAGAATATAATGCTACAGGAATTCAGATTTTGGAGGCGGCCAAAAGCCTTTTTGCAGAGAAGGGGTACAAAGGAGTATCTACCAAAAAAATTGCACAAGCTGCCAAGGTGAATGAAGTCACCATCTTTAGGATTTTTGGCTCCAAAGAGAAATTGTTTGAAGTCACCTTTGAGTATTTTTTCTTCAAACCAAATTTTCAAAGCCTTTTTCAAGTATCGGGCGAGTCACTAGAAGAAGTATTGATGACCTTTGGTACTGTCATGCACCAATTTTTTGTTGGGAATGTTTCTTTGATTAAAATGGAAATCCAAAATCAAGATATTTTAGCCAAGCAAAGACTCAATAGATTTCCCAATGAAATCAAACAATTATTGACAGCACAATTTCAAAAATACTACCCACTCTCTGAGCAGGAGGCAGAATTACAAGCTGTCTGTTTTATGACTGCTTTGCAAGGTTTTTGTCTGAATTTGTATGTTTTCAAAGCCTTTACTGAGAATATACAGTTTGAGCCGGGCTTAAAAATTTTGGTTGATAAGTTTAAGTAGAAGAAGTTGTTTAAGAATTAAAAAGCAGTAAAGCCCATAAAGGCCACTACATGTTTTAAACAGCTTCATTTTTTTAACCCTATATGCAAGCAAGTGCTTGCTTTAAAACAAATACACATGACAACAGAAGTTTTAATTATTGGAGCAGGGCCCACAGGGCTTATGTTTGCCAATCAGCTACAAAGATTTGGAATTGATTTTATTTTGGTAGATACCAAATCAGGCCCCACCCTAGAGTCTAGAGCCATGTCTGTCAGTTCCAGAAGCATGGAAATTTACCAACAATTGGGGCTTTCTGATACGGTGCTGGAGCGTTCTAAGAAAGTACAAGGCATTACCATGCTGAGAAATGGGAAGCAATTAGCACAGGTCAATTTAACCGATATAGGGGATGAGTTTTGTGATTTTGCACGCTTGACCACCACCTTTGAACAGAATAAAAATGAGCAATTGCTGTATGAGAATCTATTAAAACAGCAAAAAGAGGTGCTCTGGAAACATAGTTTTGAATCCTGCCAAGAAACAGCAGAAGGCGTTATTACACAGGTAAAAAACCTAGAAAACCAAACCATTACCACCATTCATTCCAAGTATATTGTGGGTTGTGGTGGTGCACGTAGCCCTGTACGCAAACATTCTAAATTCTCGTTTGAAGGGGGGACTTATGACAATAAGTTTTATGTAGCTGATTTGAGTATTCGGTGGGATTATGGGTATGATAATGTGGTGATGGTGCCTGAGAATGGGATATTTGTGGCGTTTTTCCCTTTGCAGGAACAAAACAAAATACGAGTCATTGGCACATTGCCCAAAGAGTTTGCAGACCAAGAAGACATCAGCTTTTCAACCATTGAGCAAAAGATCAAAGAAGTATCCAAAGTTGAGTTTGAGATTGCAGCCGTAAATTGGTTTTCTGTGTACAGAATTCATCACAGAGTAGTAGATACCTTTAGCAAGGGGCGGGTGTTTTTGGCAGGAGATGCCGCCCACATACACAGCCCAGCAGGCGGACAAGGCATGAACACGGGTCTACAAGATGCCCACAATTTGGGCTGGAAAATGGCTTTTGTACTCAAAGGATATGCCCCTGCTTCTTTATTAGATACATACAATCAGGAGCGTCTGCCCTATGCCTTATCCTTGGTCAACAGCACAGACAAAGGCTTTGAATTTATATCAGGTCATACTTGGCTCACCAAAACCCTGAGAAGTTATGTGGTATTGCCTTTGTTCAGTGTTGCTATGCGTTACAAAATGCCTGCTGTACAGATTTTCAAACGCCTTTCACAGTTGTTTTACTCCTATGCCAAGGGGCCACTTGCTCTGCATCAAAGCCAACAAAAGCTGACCTTCCGAGCAGGAGACCAGCTCCCTCAACGCAAAAATGGCTATTACAACCATTTCAAAGCCCCTACCTTGCACTTGGTTTGCATAGGCAAAGAGCCACTTTCTGAGGATAAAAAGGCACAACTCAGCCAGTTGTTTCCATTTGAAATCAATGTGGTAGAGGAAAAGCTATCTGCCCAATGGAAACAGTATGGAGTTCAGTCTGATTTGTTTATTTTGGTACGACCAGACCATCATATACTTTTTGTGGGAGATACCATTGCTCCTCATCAGGTTGCTACTATTCGGGAGCAGTTGGGATATTCATCTAAACAGAAGTCTGCTGTTGTATAAGCTCCCCTACCCGTTCGGCAGCACGCTCGCCTGCCAACATAGCTGCATTCAAGGAGCCATTGAGCTGCACATCGCCGGCCAAGCAAATACGATTAGTCCATTGGGTAGCCTCGGTTGATAAATCGTATTGCAGGTCGTGTAGTTGGGGCAGTGCTTTGGGGATGTGGTACAATTTCAAAAAAGACAACTGCTCTATGCCACATTCTGCTTGCAGCTCTTGCATCACTTGAGCAATCAAGGCTTCTTCTGACAATTGGTGTTCTTTGACCACCGTTACCGATAATAATTCTCCTGTTCCTTGTTGGGTAGTTGGTAGGCTATTGTGATAAAAAATATTGTTGATGAGGCTGTTTTTGTTGGTAATAAGGCCAATAAAAGGGGCTTGATACAATCGGCTAGGCGTAGTAAAATACAATGTTTGGCAGGCTTTCCAGGTGACAGGCTTGGAGGGTATATTCTCAACCAAACCATGGGCTTCTGTGGCAATAATGGCATAATTATAGGCCATTTGCTCCCCATTCTGAAGCAAAATAATAGCATCCTTGATCGTGTCTACTTTGGTATTAAAATGAAAAGTAGTGTGCTGCAAGTTTTGGGTCAATTGCTGGGCAATTGCCTCAATGCCACCTTTGGGCAAGGCTGCCATGCCCTCGCCAAAAAGCTTAAACACAAACTCAAACATTCTACTAGAAGTAGCCAACTCGGTCTCCAAGAAAATACCACTAAAAAAAGGCCGAAAGAAAGCTTCAATTACTTTGTCCGAAAAACCAAAATCCTTTAAATAAGCCAGTGTCGTTTGCTCTTGGGTTTCAAAAATAGCTTGGATGGATTTTTTCTTCAATTTTAGGTTCAATTGAAATATCTTGACCTTATCTACCAAAGTACCCACCCCCGAAAAAAGCGTAGAAAACAACACCCCAAAATCACGCAAAGGATCCCCAAAAAACCGAGGCTTACCCTTCATAAAAACACAAGCTCCTGCCTTAAACTCTTGCAATTGCAATGCTTTGTAATCCAAATACTTTTGAGCAGCAGGATATTGGGTGAGCAAGACCTGAAAGCCATGATCGAGCTGAAAACCAGCTACTATGTCGGTTTTGACACGCCCACCTGGCCTGTCGCTCGCTTCTATAATAACAGGTGCTATCCCTTGTTTTTCTAATACCATTGCTGCCACCAATCCACTGATGCCAGCCCCTATAATGTGTACTGTTGGCTTTTTTGCCTCCATACTTTGTTTCCTTTTTTTGGCTGTTGAAGTTGTTTATTACTATTACTAATAATCACTTTTGGGGCAAGTTGTTTAAAATTAATACATACTACTCGCCTAAGCCTTCTGCCTTCATCAATTCCAATCCATAATTACGTATCGTTTCTATGATAGGAATGACCGTCATGCCCTTCTCTGTAATGGAGTATTCCACCTTGGGCGGCACCACAGGATAGACCTTTCTATGGATAAATCCCTCGGCCTCTAGTTGGCGCAATTGGGTGGTGAGCATTTTGTCTGTAATATGTGGAATATCGCGCTTCAATTCGCTAAAACGAAACACTTTGCGCTGCAAACGCCACAAGATAGGCATCTTCCAAGTTCCCCCAATTCTATCCATGGCAAACTCTACAGGATTGTAATACACTTTGTTGTTATAAATAAAATCTGGCATAATTATTTGATTTTCAATGTACTTTCCTAGAAGTAAGTACCATTCGTTTAAGTAAGTATATTGCCAAAGGTAAGTAATTACTCTAACTTTGTACTCGAACAAAACACTACAAGTAGGTTATTTATAAAATTGCTTAACCTGCTATTCTAATAGATAACAATAAAAACAACAATAACAATGAGTATCAAAGAAACAAACAGTTACGTACACGCACACGGTATGCCCTTCAAAGGAAAAATTTTGATGGTGGCTAGTAGCCCTTCTACTTCTCAACAAACAGGTTGGCCTATTGGTTTTTGGGCAGCAGAATTAACCCATCCATTGCATGTTTTTCAAGAAGCAGGCTATGAGGTAGAATTGGCTTCTACCAAAGGCGGCAAAATTGCAATGGATGGCTATTCTGACCCCAGAGATGAAAGTGGTTATTCTGCACACGACATCATTTCTTTGGGCTACTTACAATTGGATTGGTTTCAGCAAATGCTAGAAAATACCAAAAGTATTCAGGAGGTTAATGTAGAGGATTATCATGCTATCTTTTTGGTGGGTGGTCAAGGGCCTATGTACACCTTTAGAGGCAATGAAGAATTGGAACAATTGTTTACTGATTTTTATGAAGCAGGCAAACCCAGTGCGGCCGTGTGCCACGCTACAACTTTATTATTGGGGGCCAAAAAATCAAATGGCAGTCTAGTGGTAGAGGGCAAAACTTGGACAGGGTTTGCCAATGCCGAAGAGGCGTTTGCTGACCAAGCGGTGGGGCAAAAAATTCAGCCTTATTGGATTGAAGATGAAGCCAATAAATTAGAAAATACTACCTTCAAAGTGGCGGCTCCTTTTAGCTCTTATGTTATTGAGGATGGTAATTTGATTACAGGGCAGCAACAAAATTCAGGCGCAGCCACTGCAAGCGCTGTTGTTCAGCAGCTATCGAAGTAACGAAGCTGTTCCTCTCTTTTAAGTAGGTGCAAAAAAGTAATCGTACAATAAAAAAGGAGAGGTTTTGTGCTAGATCAAGGCGAAAAACAAAGCTGTAGCGGGCTACAGCGCGTATTT
>CAYULH010000119.1:0-17762 GCA_964445645.1 uncultured Aureispira sp.
GCGTACCGTGCTTAATTTGATTGGTTTGATTTTTTTGATTTCTCGTAGCAGCGGTGCAATCAAGGCCATCACAAAATCAAATCAATCAAGGTGCTGACAATTTTACCTATCGAGTAAGTCATCTGTGGGGGTAATTGGTCGCTCCGCGTACCATGATTAATTTGATTGGTTTGATTTTTTGATTTCCCTTAGCAGCGGTGCAATCAAGGTGCTGACAATTTTACCTATCGAGCAAGTCATCTGGGGATTTCCACAAACGACCGCTCCAAATATCTTCTGCACGGCTGCCAATGAGCCAGAACGAAAGCGCCAGAATAATGAAGAAAATAGTGCTGTGCAATTCTTCCCAAAAGAACTGTACATACTTGGTGTAAAGATTGAGTAAGAAGAACCCAAGGCCAAAAGCTTTGAGGGCTACATCTTCCTTGCGGATACCCCAAATTAAGCTTGCAAAACTCGCCAAGGTCAGCACAGCCGTCCATGCCCAAGACATCCAATAATGTTCATCTCGCCAGTACAAGAAATTGAAAGACAAGAGCCATAGATTAGAGAAGATAATCAAGAGTCCCCAAGCATAAGTTAGGGGCGCAAATTCCTCTATACGGGGCTGTTTTTCTAGCAGTTGAGCAATGCCCACCAAGGCAGCACCCCAAATCAAATACCAAGTAAAATACCTCAATCCTAAGACTGTTTCACTAAAATCTGACCAATAACCCAGTTCTGACCCAAACCACACCGTACTACTAAAAAGTAAGCAGAGCCATAAGGAAATAGAGCGATAATACACGGCCAAAGGAGCATATATAAAAGCTCCCAAGAGTAGCAACAACGAAAAGTGTCCACTACCTGTACTAATGGCATTCCCAAAAAAAGCAATAGCCACCCCAATAAAAATACCTCCAACAGCCAAGAGGGCCTCACTACTGAGTTTCCGTTTGTCTGTTCTACGTGTTTGCCTGCCGCCCCAGTAAATAAAGCCGGCCGCTATAAAAGCGGAGGTAAAGACTGCCCCCCATTCGGAGCCAATGATTTCAAATAACAGCTCCAGCAAGTAGTTGTCGGAAAGAAAGGACAAAATAGCCCCAGCAATACACAAAATGGCCAACACAAAGGAGTATTTGGCCAGCTTTTGCCAATCAAAAGTTTGTAAAAGTATATTGTTCTGTAATTTCTCTACCTGCTCCTCTGATAGCAAGTTATCGGCCTGCCATTCTGCAAAGGCTTTTTCCAAAAATTTTGCTTGTTTTTTATTGACTTCTAACATGGTCGTTGAGTTTTAGCGTGTATTAGTCTTATTCTCTCGAATAAAATTCTTTGCCCTCTTGGCTGATGTAACCCAAATTGGGCATATAAATATAACCATTTTTTAACTTAGGAAAAGCAAAACCCTTACTTGGATGTTCTTTGGGGTGTTTATAAATGGGTTGTAATACCCAAGCACCCTGCTTGTTGATATACCCCAATTGGCCTTTATTATCAATAGCAGGTGCCAAGCCTTCGGAGAATGGCCCAGCAGCAGTGATCGTATTGGGCAGTTCTAGTACTGTTTGTCCTGTTTTATCAATATAATAATAACAAATATTTGATTTTTTGCTCCCCTTATTGCAGCTTTTGGTGGCCGTACACCAACCTTCATAAAAGCCAAAATTTCCCTTGGGGTAAAACATTCGGGCTGCTTTACCTTTGGCCGTTACCAATACATTATTAAACCGTATCAATTCTCCTTGTTCTGTTAGGAATAAGCTGTGCTGCTGCTGCTCATATTTCAAAAAACCTAAGCCTTCTGAATAGTAAAGCTTGTGCTTGGGATGGCTCAGTTTTTTGCCTTGTTTATCAATGTAGTAAGTAGCATTGTAAACTGTGTTTTCTGGCAAATCGCCTCGTGGGCCTACCAAGAATTTTTCTTGTTGATAATAACCCTTGGGAAGACTCCAACCAATATTCTCATAAGTATGAAAGTAAGCATCAAATTGTTGTACACGGTCTATAGGTGCAAAATTGACGGCATACGTTCCATTGCTGCCTACTGTTTCGGTGGCATAGAGTTCTTCACTAATTTTATAACAGGCTGTTTGTCCCGAATTGTAGTTATAACTTGCTTTCCAATTGTTCTTATCTTCTTCTTTTAGACTTGCCTGAAAGCATTGATATTGTACCTCACCAGCTACATTACAACTCTGAATCACTAGGTCATTTCCATCTAACACTAGAAAATTGAGCAAATCACCTCCAATGCCAAGAAATGCCTTATTAGGATCATCTGTTTGGTGGGTCGCTACTATTTTTCCCTTTTGGTTTCGTATAGTAATGGTTTTGCCCATTCTAAACCAAGCCAAATCATTGCTTGTTCTGAATGAAAAGAAATCTACAGATTTTTCAGAGAACACCAATTTGCCTTGAGCATCGTAATAATCATGTTGGTAACAGGCAGGAGCAAGCTGTGGCGATGCTGTGGCAGGGGGCAAAACAGTGCCATCTTCCAAGGTCATTTTTTCCAATGTTTGGAGTCCATGAAATAAATTGCCCTCTCTAGTTAGAGATTTATATTCTACAGGAATCAGCACCTTGCCATCTACTCCAATAAGGCCAAAATTATGTTCATTCTTCTCTGCATCCTGAATAGTTATAACAACGGCACCTGTTTCGTACACGCCAGCTACTTGGTCAAAACTTGGTGGAACAATCCACGTATCTTTGGCAGCATCAGGAGCTACCAAGCCCCATTTTTTGCCTTTTCTAAAAGGAACAATAGCACTATTGGGGGGCAAATGAATGGGTAAGAATGGCGCATAAACTGTGCTTAGAGCTTTTAATTGTTCTAAATGAGAACCATTGATAGCATAAAGTTGTTTTGGGGTAGGTTCAGTGCTACTTTCTTGTGAAAAACTGCTATAAGATAGCAATAGACAAAATAGTAAGGGAAAAAATAGTGGCATAATATTGTGTTTTCTTTGGAATGAATAGACTTAGTAAAATTACTCAAAAAAAAGTTTTTAACAGCTAAAATAGTTTAGTAGTGACGTTTTTTTAACGATAGTATAACGCCTAATATATAAGGACTTGGAGGAGTTGTAGGGTTGTTGAGAGTCATAAAAGACCCCTTGGTCTATAAATTTCTAGGGTCTGACCAATTTTTTGTAAGTTTAATGCCAATCAAATAAAGAAGTTTACAAGAATATAGAGTAAGCAATTGCTCTATTGTGAGTTGTTTTTTTATAATAATATTACAGTAAAAATGTATAAAATGTATCAGTTAATCACCTTGGTAGTGTTATTTTTTTGCTCTTGGGCACTACAAGCACAAGACACAGAGCGTGTAACCAATAAGGAAGGCAGCAATTACGAATTTACCGTACTCAAGAACTTAGAAGCGACCCCTGTACAATCTCAAGGACGCACAGGAACTTGTTGGAGTTTTTCGGCACTTTCGTTCTTAGAATCAGAATTGATAAGAATGGGCAAGGGCAAGCACGAATTGTCGGAGATGTGGATTGCTAGAAATGCTTATCATGATAAGGCTGTCAATTATGTAAGAATGCACGGTACATTTAACTTTGGCCCCGGTGGTGCTTTTCACGATATTCCGTATGTCATCAAAAAATATGGTATTGTGCCTGCTTCTGCCTACGAAGGACTCAACTATGGTAGCGAAACCCACAACCATGCTGAAATGGATAAAATTCTAAAATCTATGGTAGATGTGGTTATCGAAAGTCCTCAAAACAATAAACTAACTCCTGTATGGTTGGATGCTGTAGATGGTGTATTGGATGCTTATTTGGGTAAGAAACCAGAAGAGTTTGAAGTAGATGGCAAAACCTACAATGGCAAAACTTACGCCAAGGAATTGGGCTTGAACATGGATGATTATGTGGTATTGGGTTCGTTTACACATCATCCTTTTTATGAGCAGTTTGTATTGGCGGTGCCCGATAATTGGGCATTTGGGCAGGTGTACAATTTGCCATTGGATGAATTAATGCAAGTAGCAGAAGCTGCTGTTATGAATGGTTATAGTTGGGCTTGGGCGGCCGATGTTTCTGAGAAAGGGTTTTCGTTTAGAGATGGATTGGCGATTGTACCCGAAGATGGCTCTACTATTCGTAAGAGAGGGCGTGACAATAGAAACTTTAGTGATGCTGGAGCCGAAAAAATTGGAGATGCCTTCTCTCAGCCTGTCAAAGAAAAAGTAATTACACAAGAAATGCGTCAATTGGCCTATGATAATTACGAAACAACAGACGACCACGGTATGCACGTAACAGGAATGGTCAAAGACCAAGAGGGTACTAAATATTTTATTGTTAAAAACTCTTGGGGAACAGGAAATGACTGTGATGGCTATTTTTATGCCTCAGAAGCTTATTTTAAATACAAAACCATGAATCTAATGGTTCACAAAGATGCCTTGCCCAAGAAATTGGCTAAGAAACTAGGTATCAAATAGTAAATTATAGGCAGATACAACTAATAAAGCATAAAGACTACTAGATTTTTTCTGGTAGTCTTTATTTTTTTGAAAAAAATTGTATAATCAACGAAGAACACCCTTGGTAGGTTATGCAGCAGATGGTTTTCCTATTTATTACAAGTATGCTTATGCAGATGCTCGTGCTACCTCTGCTATTATAGAAATGAAAGCTAGTTATCAATTAAAAACAGGGGCAACCCCCTAATATCCAAGTGGAACGTATTACTATGTCATTACAGATGACTTTCCAAGCATTCCAAGATATTTCCGTGGCAGCCCCTTCTAACAATTTTAGAATTTTATAGATGAAGTACTTTTTATTAGTAAGTTGGATGATAGTCATGAGTTTAACAGATGCCTATGCTCATGATTCCACCCGAGCTTTTTTTACGATTCCCGAAAATGGGAAACATGGCAGAGTGCAAGTACAGGCTGAATTTCCTTGGATTATCCGCAATGCTTTGTCGGCCTATGATACCACCTTAAATACAAACAAAAGTAGAGATGCTTTTGATCAGGCATTGTTTAATTATGCCAAGGCCAATTTGATTATGGAAGATGCCGAAGGGC
The DNA here is from genome assembly GCA_964445645.1 of uncultured Aureispira sp. Taxonomy (GTDB): domain Bacteria; phylum Bacteroidota; class Bacteroidia; order Chitinophagales; family Saprospiraceae; genus Aureispira. The sequence continues at coordinate 5,042 of CAYULH010000119.1, forward strand.
AGGCATTGCCATTAATCAAAGCCTATGAAGTCGAAGAGGGCGGTCACGGCCACCAGAACAATTTTATCTTTGAATATCAAGGCAATGGGGTGCATCAAATTACCAATACCATGCTGTTTAATGTTTCTGAGCAGCAATTAAATTATCATAATATAATAACAGATTATCAAGATGTGGAGTTTGAGACCACAGCGGCCAAGCCTGCTTTTGTTATCGAATATGTACCCAGAACATGGATGGATGATTTGCCTTGGTACTTAGGGGGGGCGTTGCTGGTGTTTGGTTTTTTGCGTCTCCGAAGAAAGCCTTAACAATTTTATGATGGAAGAACCCCTAGATGCGCCCGAAATCAAGCAAAAACAACACCTTTATCCGCCCCAAAAAATCCGCCAACTCCTTGGGCTAGTGGTGGTCTTGATGCCCTTTAATTGGCTGGGGCATACTTGGTGGATGCAAATCAATTGGACTGCCGAGAATCTTTGGATCATGCTGATGATTCAGTTATTGGTGGCCGTATTAATAGCGTTTGTAGTAGGAATTTATGCTTTTTTTAAGGAGCAGCAGTTGCCTTATTTGGTGCGTTTTGGGCAGTGGTTTTTGTTTTATTTTGTGGTATTCCAAGTGCTGTATGCGCTTGGTTTGATTTCTAGGATGGTGGGCTTGACCTAGATAACTTATTATAAAAAAAGATGCCCTTCTAGTACCACCAGAAGAGCATCTTGATCAAGTAAAACTAAACCCTAAGCACCCACCTGTGTAGGTTTGCCAAAGATGTACAAATAATCCCCATCAGAGTATTCATTCACCAAGTTGTCACTAATAATCTCATAGCCCTTATCGAGGTAATAGGATTTGCTTTCAGGATTAACTATGGTATCAGCAGCCCCCTGTGGTTCAGAGTAAGAATCAGAAGAAGAAAAAATCACCTCACTATAGGTTTTGTTCTCCTGTGCTTCTAGGTTTTGTAATTGTTGAAAACCATCTTGAATGAGTTGGAATTTGGCATCATCTGCTGCATAAGCATAGGCTTGCTCCTTGATTGCTCCATAATCAGTACCAAGTCCAAGGGCCAATAAATCGGTCAACTCACTGGGCATAGAGAGGTCGATTTGAGCATAATAGGTAAATTCATAGTGCCAATCATCTTCTGATTGTAGAAAATCACAATGAATAGCTGTGTAGCCCTCTATTTCTTTGGGGTGAGAATGCTCAGAGGTTCTTTGAATGATATTGGTAACAGGTTGAGCACCTTGTAATACTTCCAAAACACTACTTTTTTTGTAACTCATATAGATATACGATCCACCTAGATTTTTGCGTAAGTCAGCAGGATAACCATCAATGTGGAGTACTCTATAATGCTTTTTGGATTTATAGGCATCATGACTAAAATCTATACCCGTAATAATTTGCTCATTTCTACCTATAAGAGACATGATGAATTTGTAGGTTTGGGTGAGTCTATCAAAGGCATTAGAAAGGCATTCATTGTTGTTTTTGTACACTTTCCAGATAGGGAGCAAAGATGCTTCCTCTGGAAAACCAACAATAACATTTTGATCTGGTGAGCCATATTTTTTTTTCTGTGTAGTCGAGTTGCTAATAAAGTCTTTTACAGCCGTTTTGTCATCATATTTAAAGTCTACATTGAGTACTTTGGCACAAGAGGCAGTGGCTAGCAATTTGAAATCATTCGTAGATTTGTATACACTTTCACTAGAAGAAGCATATAGTGCTCGTTGTCTGCCCACAAAAAGTTTAAGAACTACATGGGTGCCATATTCTTTGAGAATATCCAATCCATCTTGTAGGGTCTGTGCTTCATCCATTCTGGCTTTGAACAAATCTACCAAATAGGGCATTACTTGTTCTTTGTCTTCTTCTTGATCTTTGCTGGTGCCAAATTCTACTTCAATCTTGTAATTTTTATTCAAGCAGTATACCATGGAATAAGCATAAGAGCTACGTTTGTATACAGATTTTTTGTTGCTTATAGTAAAGGAGCCTGTAAATGCCTCTAGAATACCATCACCATGGAATGAAGTATTGATATCTTCCTTGAAGGTATGAATGGTTTTGCCTGTTGCTGCCTGAAATACATGTTCTACTATAGGGGTAAAGGTGAACAAACCTGACTTGGGGCCAGGAAATCTGTAATTAAAATGATTAAAGGCAACAATGTCGTTTTCTTTGTCTGCTATAAAGGGGCTTAAATCAAAGACTTGTTTTTGTATACTTGCAGGGGAAGCATATTCGCCAAAAATATCATAACCAGCACCTAAGCATCTAAACCCCGGAAGGGTTACTAAATCGTGGTCTTGTAGGTTGGTCTCATTGGTTTGGTCGCTCATTAGACTAAATTTTATTGTTATTAATTAAAAAATGATGCAAGAGTTGTTCAAAAACATACTACTTAAAGTACATGTATTCGCAATAATGTCTATTGTTTAAACCCTTGCTAAATGCAGCAATAAATATCTAAGAAATATAGGAGCTAGGGCAGCGTATAAATACCTGTTTTTACAAAACAGGTATTTATACTTATGGCTAAAGCTGTTAAGTTTTTAGATTCGTACACGACACTAAACTTGGGAATCCCTGCCCTTCAGGATTCAAAGGTGTTTTACAGGTTTTCTTATTACCAATTGTACCAATAATCCCCAAGGTAAATGTACTTAGTTCATGGTTATTGGAATACAAAACGCTAGTGGATGAAGCTTATCCATACTAGGTGGCAAATCTTGTGATTCATTACAGCCTAGTTCTGGTTCGGTCAGGGCTTGAAATCGGTCAAGACAATCGGGAAAATTATTGAGCTTGTTGCCATATAAATCTAAATAGGTGAGTTGAGAAAGAGTAGTGATAGAGAGGGGGAATTCTTGGAATTGGGCATTGGAAATGACCAAATTTTTTAATTGCTGCAAATGAGCAAACTCTGGAGGTAGAGATTTGAGAGGGACTTCTAAACAGTGAAATACTTTTAATCGTTGGAGCTGGCCAATAGCTGCGGGCAGTTGTGTGATGGGTAAATCTATTAGGGTGAGTTCTTCTAGATTTTCTAGCTCAAAAAGAGCGTCTGGCAAGGTTGCAATACTCTTGCCTTCTAAGCGAATTTTTTCTAATCGCTGTAGTTGTTTAATTGCTGGCGGTAACTCTGTGATATTAGTATACGAAATATGCAAACGTTTGAGTTGTTCGAGCTGACATAACTCATCGGGAATATCCTTAAAAGCAACACCTTCTATATAAAGTTCTTTTAGTGTACGAAGCCAAGCAATCCCTTTGGGGATGGTGACAGGTGTAGGAGCATTGCTATTAATTTGCAAAGACTGTAATGCTAGCAAAAAAACTATGATATTGATTTTATCCTCTGTCAAAATGGTACCTTCCCAAAGGTTTAAGGTACGACCCCACGCATAAAAGTCCAGCAATTCCTCTACAAACAAAGGAAGCTGGATGTCCTCTTGGCTGTTCACCAATAGAAATGCTAACTGGATATTTTCTTTTTTTCCAGAGAGAAAGAGGTCGTTGATATGTTGGTCGTTATTCAAAGTATTGGAATGAATCCTTTGGTCGCTGAGTGGTCGAGGCTATAGGATTTTTGCTAAATTAATGTAATAGACTATAATTTACATAAATATAGCAATATAAACAACCAATTTGCCAAAATAGTAAGGAAGTTCTTTGTATAAATGCAAGTTATGGTATTTTGTACCTTATCTAAAGGCAAATATCCAGTTTTTTCCTTTTTATTTTATCTTTTAATTTTTGCTTTGAAGAACAGAGGACTTAAACAACTTCTAAAAAATAATGATTGTTAATTATATAGATTATCAAAAATAGAGGCTCTAATAAGAAATCAAATCTATAGTTGTAGTAGTCAGAATTAGAGGCGTGTTTAATCTTTTTATTGAAGTATAGGAAGTTTTTAGAGCTTAATAGCTTGGATTTATTTGGTAATAAGGCAATTAAGTAGTCTTAAAAAATAAAAACAGGCTATTTTTTGTATCAAAATGTCCTGTTTGGAGTAGCAACAAGCAGTGAAAACATCAAAATCGGACATTTGTCCGTTTTGAATGCAAAGATGACCGTTTTAAATGAAAAGAATATTGTTACTTTGTAAACGTGAATAGTACATTATAGTACACCAATCAGAGATAGCTTTCGGGGGAAGGCTAAATTTGTTGCACCACAGTTGACATTTGTTGACTGTGGTTTTTTTATGGAAAAATTTTAGTGTTAACCTCTTTGAGTTCTTCGTGCTGCCCGTTGTTCTTTGTAATAGCCCTTCTTGGGTTGCTTCCACTTAAAATTGAAAGTTAGAGAAGGAATAATAGGAAAGAGGGAAACTTGATAGGAATTGAGTTCGATTTCTCCAGAGAGTGCATCTGTTTCGGGAGCCGTATAGGTAAAGAAAACATTTTGTCTGTTGTACACATTATAAATAGAAAGCACCAAACTGCTCTGAAAGGGTTTGTTCTTTTTGCTCAGTACAAAGGTGGCACTCAAATCTAGACGATGGTACATGGGCAAGCGTGCCGAATTACGCAAACCATACTCTACTGTAGGCGAAAAATTAATCACATAAACAGACTCAATAGGCGTATAAGGAGCCCCCGAACCCAAGACAAAACTAGCTCCAACACTCACCCAACGTTTGATTTCATAATTGGCTACTACAGAAAGATCGTGGGTGCGGTCAAAACCTGCCAAGAAAGTGCGGCCTCTAATGCCATCAAAGGTACGTTCAGAACGAGATAAGGTATAAGCAACCCAACCTGTAAAATTGCCTTGAGATTTGCGTACAAACAACTCCAAACCATAAGCACGCCCACGTCCAGCAATAAACTGATCCTCTGTATCGGTATCTATAGTGGGGGTATAATCCTCCGAATAGTCCAATTGGTTGTACATATCTTTATAAAACACCTCCACAGAGGTTTCTAGCATATTATCAAAGAAATTATGAAAATAACCCAAGGCATACTGAACCCCCCATTGAGGCCGCACAATCTCCGTGCTAGGTACCCAGAGGTCGGTTGGTAAGGTGCTGGTAGAATTGGTAACCAAATGCACATATTGTCGTCCTACGGTTACGCCCAATTTGAGCGATGAATGGTCGGTTAGCGTATACTTGCTGCCCAAACGAGGCTCTACCCCAAAGTAGGTTTTGACAGGTTCCAATCGGCCATAGGTGCGATTGGTGTCCAGCTTGCCCTCATAAGGGCCAATTTGCTGAAAAGCAGAAAACCGCACCCCAACATCCATGCTCAATCGCTTGCTCACTTTCCACTTGTCGGTAATATAAATGCCTGCTTCATGGGCATTTTTGCGATCGGGATCCACAAAGAACGGCTCGCCTCCTGTTACCGCCTCTGCTCGGTTGGGGGTGAAGGTATGGTGCGTGTAATCTGCCCCAAATTTTAATTGATGCCGTGGGGTGGGATAAAAATCAAAGCTGATTTTGCTGCTGTAGTCCCGAATGCCCGAACTCAACTTGAAGGAAAAACGCTCTTGCCCGCCACCAATGGTAAAATCATAATCATTGTAAACAAAAATAAAATTCATAAACAATTTTTCATCAAAGATATGATTCCAACGCAGCGTAGCCGTGGCATTGCCATAAGGCATATCTATACTAAATCCTCGTTCTGGATTGGTCAACTTGAGAACATCACGCCCAAAATAACCACTCAAAAACAGCCGATTTTTATCATCCACTTGGTATTTGGCTTTTACATTGAGGTCATAAAAGAAATAATTGGTGCCTTCAAATGCCGTTCCTTGCAAGAAGGGTTGTGCCAAGTCAAAGGCATAAGTGCGTCTGCCCGAAATAATAAAAGAACCTTTCTTGGGGACAATAGGGCCTTCTAGGGTCAGGCGCGACGAAATAAGTCCAATGCCCCCTTCTATTCCAAAACGTTCGTCATCGCCATCCTTCATTTGTATATCCAGCACCGAGGAAAGTCGCCCCCCATAATTGGCCGGCATTCCCCCTTTGATCAGGGTAGCCTTCTTGATGGCATCGGCATTAAAAACCGAGAAAAAGCCCAACAAATGCCCTGCATTATAAACCACGGCCTCATCCAACAGCACCAAATTTTGGTCAATTCCACCGCCACGCACAAAAAAGCCGGCTGTACCTTCACCAGCCGATTGTACCCCCGGAAGGAGCTGAATGGTTTTGAGAATGTCCACTTCGCCCATAAAGGCAGGCAATTTTTTGACCTCTGCCATAGAGAGTTCTACCGTACCCAGTTCTGTGCTTTCGACATTGCTATTGCCCCGTTCGTCTGTGACCACAATCATGGAGTCAAAGGTGGCCCCTATAGACAATTCGATATTAAAACTGGTATCTTGGCGCAAATCCAATTCAAACTCAGTATCCTGATAACCAATATAACTGGCTACAATAGTATATTTGCCCGGCAATAGAGAAAGGGAATAAAAGCCATAAAGATTGGTCGTAACCCCATCTAGGGTATTGGCTTTATTGTATACATTGGCATAAATCAAATCTTCGCCTGTATTGGCATCTTTGACGTAGCCGCTCATTGTTACGCGTTTTTGGGCACTGAGCGAAAGGCTCAAAAGCACTATAAATAAGCTGAGTTTATATGATAATGACATATTAAGAGGATCGGTCTTTATGAAATTCTATAGACAGAAATATCAAAATTTAGTTGAATAAATAGGATAGTCGTTAATGAAAATTCTCCCAATAAAGCTTTGAAAAAATAGACTAAAGCCCATCATTCTACTTAATTTGTAAAATTATTTTTAAGCACCAATTTTATGCCTTTCTTAGTGAATTCATATCCTTTATTATTATCACAAAAAGAATCTTGGATTTCTGTTGTCAGAACTTTGTTTTTTTTGTTGTTCTTTTCTGTGGGAATGGCAGCGCAACAGCCTAGTTATCAGGTGGTAGGGGCTGATTTTTTGGAGGGCAAGGATATTTATAGTCTTTTGGAGGGGGAGAACAAGAACCTGTGGATTGGGACAGATGAAGGTTTGATTCGATACGATGGCAAGCGTTTTAGAACCTACAGCCACCCCCAATTAAAAAACAATTCTGTTTTTGGCCTCTGTAATAATAGCCAAGGCGATGTGTTTTATGCCAATTTTTCGGGGCAAATTATGCGGGTACATCACGATAGCTTAGAGTTGTATTATGAGTTACCCGATAGCATGGTGGTCAAGGGTATTGATATTGAGATTGATAATCGAGATGAGTTGTTGATTTATTGTAGGCAAATAGTGCGGATTGATGCCCAAAAGAAACTGCATTATATTTATGCTGCTGTAACCCATCTTTATGCAGGGAAGTTTGCTAAATGTCCTGACCAAAGTATTGGCTTTAGTTTGGGGCATAATAAGATAGTTGCGTATTGGAAAGATGGGGTTTTGACACAAAAGCCTTACAAGACTTTACCCGTACTCAATGAGAAAGGCAAGAATGAAATTAATGTCGATTTGTATCACAATGGCCAAGAAGAATTATTGATGAGTAGGGATGATACCATTTTTTATATCAAACAAGGGGATGTCTTTGTCAAAAAAATACTTCCACATACTGGCAGCCGTTTATTAGATGTTGCATTTACGAGCAATAATACGATATGGGCGAGTCAATTTGATAAAGGCACGTTTAGGGTCAATAATCGGACAGGCCAAGTAGATACGACAAGGCTTTTTCCTGATTACTATATTTCCTATGTGTTGGAGGATAGTGAGGGGAATATTTGGTTGGGTACATTTAAGAAAGGACTGTTGAGAATACCCAACTTAGACCTGCTTGATTTTAGGAATCATGCCTTTATTAAAAATAACCCTATAAAACACTTGTCGGCTGGGGAAGGCGATACTTTATATGCTATTAGTGACAAAGAATTGATCTATCAAATAGCCCCCAATGCACAAATTAGCAGCTTGATTACAAGTCCTACCAAGAGTTCGCATTTTTTGCAATACATTCCCCATTCCAAACGACTTTATTTTGATAACCACTACTATGACTTGACAACCCAAAAGCTATACCTTCGCAGAATGGTAGCGTTCAAAGACCTTCAATTTTTGCCCCCCAACAATCTGCTGTTTTCAGATTTTGCAGGGATGCAGGTATACAGTACCAATGAGCAAGAAGCTACCTTGGGAGGGGCGTTGGAGCAATACAGCAAACTCAATACTAAGCGATTAAGGAAAGGGGGGCTTGCTAAGGTTTCTATTGACCTAATCAATAGTTTGCATTATCAAACCACCAAAAAAAGATTCTGGCTGGGCACCAACAAGACGTTGATTGTCTTGCAAAACGGAGACAGTTTGCATATCAAGTACCAGGGCAATCCGATTGTGGCAACACAAATTACCTCTTGGCAAGATACTACTTATGTATCTACAGCCAATGGGGTCTTAAAATTTGTAGGCACAAGCTGCCAAGGACTGTTGGCTAGTACAAACGCGCCTGTATTGCGTCGAGTATATCAAATGGAGCAGCGGCAAGGCTACTTGTATATAGCAGGGGTAGGAGGGTTGCAACGCATTAATTTAGCTACAGGAATAGCCCAAACCATAGATGTATCCGATGGCTTATTGTCTGATAAAGTATTGGAATTTGTCTTGCTCCAAAGTCATATTGCTATTCTAACCAGCCAAGGACTCCAAAAAATACCTTATGGGTTGTTGGAGCAACCACTAGCAGACTTAAAGGTAGAAGTAGAATCTATACATATTGGTGGAAAAAAGGTCAACCCTTATGAGAATGGGCAGTTTGCTTACCATGAAAATGAACTAAAGGTTGCATTAGATTTGCCTTATTTTAGAGCGCGATCAGTGCTAAATTGTCGGTATCGTTTGTTGGGTTTGGGCAAGGAGGATTGGAAAAAATTGCCTACTACACAGCATATTATTGTGTACAATTCATTGGGTAAAGGGGAATATACCTTGGAAATTGAGGTCAAGGATAATAAGCGTTTGAAGGGCGAAATCACCCAATACTCCTTCCAAATAGCCCCTCCCTTTTGGGAAACATGGTGGTTTGTTTTATTGTGCATACTAGCTGTGGCAGGTGTTGTGAGCTTATTTTTTTTGATGAGAATTAGAATTATCCAACGACAAAACACACTCTTACTAGAGAAGAGAGCCATTGAAAAACAATTGGTAGAATCACAACAAACGGCTTTGCGCTCTCAAATGAATCCGCATTTTTTGTTTAATGCCCTCAATTCTATTCAGGAGATGATTATTGTGAATGACAAAAATACAGCCAGTACCTACTTGGGCAAGTTTGCAGATTTGATGCGTCTGTATCTCAATCAGAGCAGGGAAGAAAGTATAACCTTATCCGAGGAATTGGAGGCTTTGGGCTTGTATTTGGAATTGGAGCAAGTGCGTTTTGAGGAAAATTTGGAGGTAGAGTTAGTGGTAGCTCCCAATGTGCATCCTGATGGGGTGACACTTCCCCCAATGCTGGTGCAGCCTTATGTAGAAAATGCCTTCAAGCATGGTTTGCTCCACCAGTCGGGGCATCGCAAATTGTATATAGAATTCAGTATTGATAAAAAGAAAGAGCTATTTTGTTGTTTGGTGCAGGATAATGGGGTAGGAAGAGCACGTTCGGCTGAGATCAGGCGGGCACAACATAGGCAGCATACTTCTTTTGCCTCTTCGGCTACCCAGCGCCGGTTGGAATTGTTGAATTATAATTTGCAAAAGCCTATAAAAGCCCAAATAGAGGATTTGAAGGATAAAGAAGGAAAGGCAATAGGAACAGCCGTTTACTTGTTTATCCCTTTGGATTGGGAAGATTAAACGCCCAATTGGGAAATTGGTATAATAACTAATAAAAGGAGATGATTATTATTGTAAAAAAGAAGGCTTGTTCCTAAACATACAAATCACAAAGGAATGAAAGTAGTAATTATAGATGATGAGAAAAAGGCTAGAACACTTTTGCAGGTTTTGCTAGAAGAAAATTGCCCAGAAGTCACCTCTATTTATCAAGCAGAGGATTTGCCTGCTGGTGTTCGACTCATTCATCAAGAACAGCCCGATTTGGTTTTTTTAGATATTGAAATGCCCAATTATTCAGGCATTCAAATTCTAGATTTTATCGACCCCAAAACCATTCAGTTTGAGCTGATTTTTACAACCGCCTATAGCCAATATGCCCTCAAAGCCTTTGAACTGAATGCTATAGACTATTTGCTCAAACCCTTGCGCCCCGATCAAATCCAACAGGCGGTAGCCAAAGCACAAGAAAAGCTAGGCCAAATACAATTGGGCAAACGCCTAGAAGAACTCAAACAAAGTTTGAGTGCGCCCAGTATTTCTAAGATTGCCTTTCCCTTATCCGATGGGATATTGTTTGTGGCGTTTGATGAATTGATCTTGCTAGAAGCCGATCGAATGTACACCAAGGTCTACACCAAAAATGATGGCGACTTTGTGGTGAGCAAACCCATGAAATTTTTCTCCCAGCACCTAGAAAACGTACAACTCTTTTATCGACCCCACCGCTCGTATCTTATCAATTTGCAATATCTAAAAAAATATGTGAGCAAAGATGGTGGCTATATATTGATGGATAATGGCACAACGGTTTCGGTTTCTAAAGACAAAAAGAAAGAATTATTTGACTTGCTACAATCGGGATAGCTGGAATCAGCTTTTCCCTCAAATGGACAAAATTTCCCACTGAACAGTTGTTTTTCCCTACAACTATGTTATTTAATTGGCAGCTACTCCATGAGTAGCTGTTTTTGTTTTGTCGATTGGTGTGTTTAGATGTGTGAGGTTATTCCAATCTTTTTTGTTTGTATTGTTTTGATAATCAATGGGTTGTAATGTTTATAAACAGAGGGCAATTGGAAGTATGTTATACAGTGAATAGAATAATTAAGTCAAGTTTTTACAAATTATAAAAAAAACAAGCCTTACAACTTGTAGAATCTAGGTAGGCTTTGTAATTTCAAGCCGCATGAACAACACCACAAACTAAGCTGATACAAACACCAATACATTAACCAGTGTTTTCAGTAAAAAGAACATTATTATGGCAACAAGAAAAATTCGCATGAGAGAGGCTTTGAAAGAAGCTATGTCTGAAGAAATGCGTAGAGATAAAAACGTGTTTTTGATGGGTGAGGAAGTCGCTGAATATAACGGCGCTTACAAAGTTAGTCAAGGCATGTTGGACGAATTTGGTCCCAAACGTGTGATTGATACACCTATTGCCGAGCTGGGATTTGCAGCTATTGGTGTGGGTGCTGCTATGGCAGGGGTACGTCCTATTGTTGAATTTATGACATGGAATTTTGCTGTATTGGCTTTTGATCAAATCGTAAACCACGCTGCCAAAATCAACTCTATGTCTGCTGGACAATTTAGATGTCCAATTGTGTTTAGAGGCGGAACTGGATCTGCTGGACAATTGGCACAGCAGCACTCCCAAACATTTGAGAGCTGGTTGGCCAATGTACCGGGCCTCAAGGTGATTTCTATTTCCAATCCTTATGATGCCAAAGGCTTGTTGAAGTCGGCCATTCGCGATGAAGACCCTGTGTGTTTTATGGAGTCTGAAATGATGTATTCGGATATGGGCGAAGTGCCAGAAGAGGAATATTTGATTCCAATTGGCAAGGCTGATGTGAAGCGCGAAGGAACAGATGTAACCATTACTTGTTTTAATAAAATGGTAAAAGTGGCTTTGGCTGCTGCTGAAGAATTGCAAAAAGAAGGCATTTCGGTAGAAGTTATTGACTTGCGAACCATTCGTCCATTGGATGAAGCAACCATTATCAATTCGGTCAAAAAGACCAATCGTTTGGTTGCTTTGGATGAGTCATGGCCCTTTGCAGGTGTTTCGTCAGAGATTGCCTACAGAGCGCAAAAACATGCCTTTGATTATTTGGATGCACCTGTTACACGGGTCAATAGTCAGGATGTAAGCATGTGTTATGCACCCACTTTGGTTGATGCCTTCTTGCCTGATACCGAGCGTGTCATCAAGGCTATCAAAGAAGTAATGTATAGATAAGAAATACAGTTTATAAATTATTAATCCCCAATCTTAGTAGCTACTAGGATTGGGGATTTTTGGTATAGCTTAGTGCTTCTCAACACGCCATACCCAAGTGCTTCCATGTTTGTTCCAAGCATTGCCTTGTATGACATTGTCTTTTAATTGGCCCACTTGTACCGCAGTATTGCCCTTGACCAAAATAATGGTATTACCATTTTGACTCCAAATATCTTCAGGGTTTTTGTATTGTACTGTATCTACATGGGTCGTATTGGTGCGATACTCCAATTGGCCACCTTTGAGAAATTTGTATTCACAAAAATGCCCGTCAGAATCTATGCCCGACCATATCGTATTTTCGATACTTGTCTGCATTGAATAGTTGGAGGCAGGTATCTTATTGGGTGTGCAAGCCATCAAAAAAAGGCATAGCAAAATAAGCAAGCCAGAGACTTGCTGAATTCTAGTTAGATTTTTCATCTGTTTAGTTTTAGTTGTTGTGATTAGCTAGGAGTAGGTTTAAGATAGGGTAGCATTTGTCACAACGAGTTTAGTAATCAAGTTATTAATAACGATTCTGGTACAACAAATAAGTAGGTGCAAAAAAGTAACCGTACAACCGAGCTTGCGAGCTCACGAAGTAATAAAAAATGAGAAATTTTTTCTCAGATCGAGGCACTCGCTATGCGATCTGACTTA
>CAYULH010000120.1:0-17397 GCA_964445645.1 uncultured Aureispira sp.
GCTTTGTTTTCCGCCTCGATCTGAGAAAAAACCTCTCATTTTTTATTGTACGGTTTCTTTTTTGCACCTACTTAAAGTTGGTTATTATTAGAACATTCTTACACCACAATGATACTAAAAGTTCCTTATTTGGCAAAAATAGTAGTGGCGTATACAACCGAGCCAGCAAACCGAACCGTAGGTGAATTCATAAGCGAAGCACACTAGTTCACGTAAGTAATGCGCCTCTACTTGTTTTTATCTAAAGCCGATGCCTTTGTTTTTGCGTTCATCTTGAAAGGTGGATAATTTAAAATCTTCAAAGTCTATCAAGGTGACGGTTTGGACCATTTCTGTGGTTCGTTGGGCAGCAGGCAACTCGGCTAGGCGCAAGTTTTGACGGCGTGTAATTTCCTTTACGATTTTTCGCATAGAGCGAGCATTGCCAAAATACTGGTGCTTGTGCTGCAATAGATCTTCTACATATTGTTGGAGGTAGATGGCTGCTTCTTCGTCTAGGTGCAAGTTTTCTTTTTCGAATAGCAGGTGTACAATGTCCATGAGTTCGTTGGCCGAATAATCTGGAAATTTTAGTGTTCGGTCAAATCGGGACATCAATCCCGGATTGGTTTCTATAAAACGCTTCATTTCATTGGGATAACCTGCAACAATAACAATAAAGTCACCACGTTGGTCTTCCATTCGTTTGAGCAGGGTTTCAATAGCTTCTCGACCAAAATCAACTTGGCCGCCTTCTGTCAAGGAGTAAGCTTCGTCTATAAACAGCCCCCCACCAATAGCTTCATCAATAACTAAGGAAGTTTTGACGGCCGTTTGGCCGGTATAGCCAGCCACCAATTCCTTGCGATCACATTCTACCAGATGTCCACGTTCTAGAATACCGAGTGCTTTGTATATTTTGACCAAAATACGAGCAATTGTTGTTTTGCCTGTTCCGGGATTGCCTGTAAAAACGGTGTGCATAGAAAAAGCTGTTTTTACATCCCTACCAATTTCGGTGTAGTAACGTACTAATTTGGCCATTTCATCCACCTCTTGCTTTACGCTTTCTAGGCCAACCATTTCGTGCAGTTCTTTTAAGGCTTCGGCTAGTGCTACTTCGTCTACAGGAATATGAACATTCTTGTTGTTGGCCATTCCAAACAATTTTTCTACATCTTCCAACTCAATGGTAGATAAGGTTTCATTGGCTAGGCTGTCAAAGTTTTTGGCTCGCATAAGACGCAGGGCCATATTTTGCTTGCATTCCTCTACTACGCCATTGATATAACGAGCATTGCCAAAATGGTGGTCGCGGGTGCGGTACACTTCTACAATTTTCTTGTACAATAATTTTTTGGCGGCTTCGCTGATGGTTACAGCGCGTTTTTTGCTGGCATAATTTGCAATTTCCATTAGTTCATCGGGGACATAATCCGAAAAATAAACGTGGTTGGATATGCGTGAGGACATGCCGGGGTTGGAACTCAAGAAGGTTTTCATTTCATTGGGATAACCAGCAAAAACCACAGCAATATCTCCTGCTCCATCTGACATTTCCTTGAGCAGCACTTCTATCACTTCTCGGCCAAAATCTCTTCCATTGTCTCCTTTGTTAGACAAGGCATAAGCTTCGTCTACAAACAGGATTCCTCCCCGTGCTTTTTCAATGGCTTTCATAACTTTGGGAGCTGTTTGCCCCACATATTCTCCTACCAAATCTACGCGTCCTACCTCGTGTACATGGCCTTTGGACAATAAATCTAGGCTGTAATAAATTTTGCCCAGCATCTTGGCCACGGTTGTTTTGCCTGTTCCGGGATTGCCCATAAAGGCCGTGTGCAAATTGAAGGTATTGTTTTCTTCAAAGCCTTTTTCTTCTCTTATTTTTAAGAATTTGAGGTAGGTGGCAAATTCGTCAATTTGTTTTTTAACAGCTTCTAGGCCAATGAGTGCATTTAGTTCGGCTGTTGCTTCCTCAAAAGTTATTTTTTGTTCTTCTACGACAGCAAAGGGGTTCCTAATTTCTTCTAATGTCTTATAAACTTCAAATGATAATTCTCCATCTGCCTCTTCTTCTTCTTGTGCCACAGCAAAGGGTACTACTGCAATACGTTCATTCATAAACACTATTTCGAGTGTATAATTATCCTCGTACCAGTAATTACCACTATTGAGTCCATATCCTACATCAAAAGTCAACGTAGATTGATTTCCTTCAATTTCTTCAAAAAATTCCAGATAGGCTTTGTGTTGGCCGGCATCATTCTCAAAATTAAACTTAAAATTAAGTGGCAGTGGGCGTGTTTTGCTGATAATTTCTAGGGCTACCTCCACATGGACATGGCGTGTGGTACCTTTGTTAAAGGTTTTGAGGTATTGGCGATCCTTGGGCGGCATGGCTTTAGCTGGGCTTTCAAACAAGCGAATGTGTTGGATAGCTATATAAGGGTTGGAGTAGGCTGTAACAGGGCCATCATTAACAATATAAAAATACTCTGTCCCTAGATATTCATCATTGAGATAAGCATCCCATTTGTATTTTCCTTTTTTCCACCAACCTACAGCAGCTGTGCCCCACCCTTCTCGTACCTTAACAATATTTTGAGTGGCCTTGACCTGTAGTTCTTTTTTCATATTGCAGATTTCCTCTTGGGTATCTACATTGGTACAAATTAGTTGGGATTGACATTCCCAATCACGCTCATCAAACAACTTATTGTAGAAGGAAAGTTCGCCATAAATGTAGCGGCATTCAGAAACATCAAAAACTCGGCGATAAGTTTTGGCATTCTCATAAAAATTCTCAACAGAGCCAAATACTTTTAAGTGGTTGTATTTGTAATTGCCACCTATAGCATCTTTGTCTTCTTTCATAATGGATTGGCTTCTTCTGGTACTGGACGGTGAAGTTGTTTAAGTAGTCTTAGAGTTCTATTCTTTGACGGACTTGCTCAAACAACTATCCCAAAACTAATGGTAGACTGCTATTGGGTGGCCGATTGTTCTAAATAGAAAACTACACTGGTTTAAGCTCTAAAATAGTACTTTTTTTATCATCAAACCAATGTTTTAACTTTTTTTAATAGTGTCAGAAGTAAGTGGAAAGGCTTTTTTAGTAATTGGTCGTTGGGGCTGTTTCAAAGTAGGATTTCGCTTGTTTTATTGCAACTCTGATAAGAATACATCTCGTGACCAAAGTAATGCTCCTGTTTTGTCAAAAAGGTTTAAACGGCAAAAACGCTCCTTGCCCTCCCCTAGTAGTTCTATTTTTCCAAAATTTTCAGTTAAGGCTAGTGTAGAGGATTGTCTCAAAGGGTTCTTTTTGGTATAACCCGGATTGACCCACGAGGTTAAGGGGGAACTGGTCATTTCATAGAGTGGGTAGTCGGTTTCTCGTTCCATTTTCATCAACTCTCCATAATGGCGATCGCCACTCAAAAAGATAACTCCTGTAATGTTTTCTGCTTCTAAGAAATCCAATAATTCTTCTCGCTCCACTCCATAATCGCCCATATCTTCTCCCAAAGGGTTGTCGGCCAAGATTTGGGTACCTGAAACAATAAACTTAAAATTGGCTTTGGATTTTTTTAATTGTTCCCGTAGCCATTGGTTTTGAGCAGCCCCGAGCATAGAGCTATCTTCGGCATAAAAACGAGCATCCAACAAAAAGAAATCGGCATCTTTCTGACTAAAATGACAGAATACGCCCGGTACCGTATCTAATCCTGAGTATGGATTGTTCCAATATTGCTTAAAAATATCTAAGGATTCATATTTGTAAGGATGTTGGCTGCCTGCATTATTGCCCCCAAAATCGTGGTCGTCCCAAGTGGCATATTGGGGGCAGCTTTTCAAAAAGGTATCTAGGTGGGTATTAAAACGCATCCGAAGGTTTTTTTGGTGCATTTTCTGGCGTTTGCGCCATTCGCCATTCAAGTAATACACATTGTCGCCCGTCCAAATCATGAAATCCTTTTCATGCTCGGCCATTACATCAAAAATAAACTCCTTATCGCCTGCTTTCCAAAACATAAACGGGTAAGGAAAGGCACAAGAACCCAACAGAAAGGTTAGGTCATTGTCGGCATTGGCTGGAGGATGGTATTCGGTAATACCTTGTACCAGAATATAATGTCCCAATACCAAATTGCTGCGGGTTACTTTCTTGACTCGAACCCCTTTGTGTATTTCAAAATAAGCATACAAGTCGGCATTGAAGGAACTGATCCATTCGCTGTTGGGAATCTGTTGGTTGGGGCTTACGGCCATCCAAAAATGTCGGGTGCTATCGGTATAATGCCCATAGATGGGCCCGGCCAACACCTCAAAATCTTGGGCTTGGCTGGTATTGGTATAACTACACATTACCATTATTAATAGAACTGTCCATCTAAAACCTTTCATTCCTGTTACACTTTATACAGCTTTTATTTTAGAAGGTGCTTCAACCTTCTTTTTTAACGTTTTCAGATGCTTGGTTTATTGTCTAATTTCAACATCTTTTTCCTTACTTTTGTCGGTAGTAGTGGGGTGTACAATACCCCTACTTACGTTTTTATGACAACTTGTAATTGCATTTGCTGGTTGTACTATTATGATTACCATTCTTAGATAGACTAATCTAACTATTTATGCAAATATTAGCTTCTTTTTCGCAACACGATACCGAACGTTTGTTCTTGACTTATAAACGCAATCCCATTAATTATACCAAAATCAAAGATGAAATTGTGGGCAAGGATTTAACAGCGTATTATGCACAATCCAAAAAATCCAGCTGGATTTTTTTTGGTGCGCTCACCTTTATTATTGTTGTTAGTTCTTCTTTTTCTATGATCGCCAATCATTGGGATAGTTTTGTAGCCCTTTGGATGATTTGGGGCGGGATTGTGGTGCTGTTTACACTTTGGCGTACATTCTTCAAGCGCAATGCCACTTCTATTCACGATAAGAATAAGGATTTTTTTCAACAATTTGAGCAGGTGGCACAGGAGTGCGACTCTCTGGAGGATTTCATCCAACATTGGCAAACCAACAAATCAGCTTAAGGTAAAAGAAAAAAAATCAAACACTCTTTTTTTATCTTTATTTGGATTAAGTTTAAATAAGCTTTAGCTTTGGGGCATCACTTTGTTTCTACTCTATTAGTGGTAAACAAAAACCTAATTATTTAAACAATTTAATCGTTATGAAATCTTCGATATTATTATCCTTGGGTACTGCTGCGGTACTATTTACTGCTTGTGAAAAAAACGAAGCCCCTTACACGGTTCCTACTACTTACAGCTTTGATAATGTCAGCTATACGGGGCAACTGAACCGTCTGGACATGATGACTGAGATTAGTAATTACATCAAAACGGCTCATGCTTCGGGTGCTGCGGCTTTGGATGCGACCAAACTTAAGGACATGTATGCCGACAACACGGGCAATCATTTCTCTACTGCTGAATTGAACAGTTCTACCAAGCAATTGAAAAACAAAACTATTGCTAATGCTCAAACTCGTTTTGATAGTTATCTGGATGCTGTTGCCGTCAATAGTCAGGCTACTGGAGCTACGGCCTCTAATGGGGTAGCTGGAATTGGGACCACCAATGATGGCAAGAATTATCTATTGAATGCCAATGGTATAGAGTGGGTTCAAATTATTGAGAAGGAGTTGATGGGAGCTTGTTTTTATTATCAAGGAACGGCGGTTTACTTGGGTACGGGCAAAATGGATGTGGACAATGAGACAGTTACTCCGGGCGAAGGTACAGATATGGAGCACCACTGGGATGAGGCTTTTGGCTATTTTGGAGTACCCAAAGATTTTCCTACCAATACAACAGGGCTGGTATTCTGGGGCAAATATTGCAATGTACATGAGGGGGGTTATCCATTGAATCAACGCATTATGGATGCGTTCTTGAAGGGGCGTGCGGCTATTTCGGCCAATGATTTGACCACTCGTGATGAGCAAATTGCTATTTTACGCAAAGATTGGGAATTGGTGGTTGCTGCTACTTCTATTTATTATCTAAACAAAGCCAAAGCAACACTTGTTAGCGACCCTGTTGCTGCTTTTCATGGCTTGTCAGAGGCTTATGGTTTTATTAGTTCGCTCAAATATGGTGCAGGTACCAATTCTATTACTCCTAATAATGTAGATGATATTTTGGCGGCTTTGTTTGGTAGTGCCGATGCGATGCAAGCTAATAATTATACTGTAACAGATGCCAAAATTGAAGCGGCCAAAAATAGTTTGGTGACATACTTCACGGACTTGGCTGACGTAAAAGATCAATTGTAGATCAATTCTATTAATTCCATTTTTGGAAGCCTTTTTCTGCCCACTCATCTACAGAAAGAGGCTTCTTTCTTACCAACAACTATCGTATGAATATTTTTAAAATTTCTCTATTGCTGCTGCTAATGGTGGCAAGCATAGGCTGTCAGACTCCAACAACTGATAGTTGCGCTACTGATTTTGACCAATTGAGTTTGTTGGATAATGTAGGCAACAATATTATTCTTCCGAGTTATCAGGAACTGGCCAATGCCACCACCCAACTGGAAACAGATGCCTTGACTTTTTTGGCGGCTCCTAGCGTGAGTACACTGGCTACTGCCCGCACTCAATTTAAGCAAGCTTGGTTGGCTTGGCAAACGGCTGCCATTTTTGAATTTGGCCCCGCAGAGCAAGCAGGTTTGCGTAATTATTGTAATAATTTTCCTGCCAATTTGGTGCGTATTCGAGATGGTATTAGTACAGGTACGTATGATTTGAATACGCCTGCCTATTCGTTTGGGCGGGGTTTTCCTGCCTTGGATTATCTGCTCTACGGTGAGAATATGACCGATGCCGCTGTAGTAGATTGGTACACTACTGATACTAGTGCTACGAATCGCCAACAATATCTCAGAGATGTGTTGGCCTTATTAAAACAAAAAGTAACTACTGTACAGGATGCTTGGAGTGCTACAGGGGGCAATTATATCAATACTTTTACCACGACTGAGGGGGTGGCCAATGGTAAGCCCTTGAGTGATTTGGTCAATCAATGGAACAAAAATGCGGAATTAATTAAAAATAATCGCTTGGGTGATCCCATTAGTGCCAAAACGGGCTATGTGCCTTTGTTGCCCGATAATGTAGAGGCGTTTTATAGCAAATATTCTTTAGAATTGGTGACTAGGGCTGTTGAGGCGCAACAAGCGGTGTTTTTGGGTAGTACTTTTTTTGCCAGCACAGTAGAAAATGGTGTAGGATTGGATGATTACCTAGAGGCTACGGGTGCCCAAAAAGGCGATAAAAGCCTAGCTGTATTTATCAATGAACAATACACCACTACCCTAGCAGCACTCCAAGCCTTGCAACCCAGCAATTTGCACGATGCCATCAACAATAACCTGAATGGTGTAAAGGCGGCTTATGCGGCGGCTCAAAATCAGGTGGTTGCGACCAAAACGGATTTGCCGGCTGCTCTTTGTGTGAGCATTACTTATATTGATAATGTGGATGATGGGGATTAGTTTTTTTGGGGCGTAGGGGCGTATTAGGGGCGTATGCGTTGGGCGTAGTAGGGGCGTATGCTATACGCCCCTACTGCGCCCAAGCAGCATGTTACACAAAATAAGGGCTTAGATCCAAGTCTTGCACAAAGCCTACAGCAGCCTGCAAATCTTCGCCCAATTCTCTATCTTTCTTCAATACAGGCACTACTGCTCTAAATTTAGCCACCAAATCTTCTAATAAGGGGGATGTTTTTTGGGTCGAAAATGACAGAGCTTGGGCAGCAGCCACCAATTCTATTGCCAATAGGCGTTCTACATTATTGACTACTTTATACAATTTGGTACCTGCATTGGCAGCCATGCTCACATGGTCTTCTTGTCCATTGCAAGAAACAATAGAATC
Source organism: uncultured Aureispira sp. (assembly GCA_964445645.1). GTDB lineage: Bacteria > Bacteroidota > Bacteroidia > Chitinophagales > Saprospiraceae > Aureispira. The sequence continues at coordinate 7,886 of CAYULH010000120.1, forward strand.
GACACTAGCAGGGGTACACAATTGTTTGTTCTGACTGGCAATACTAGCGGCAGTATATTGGCTAATCATCAAGCCTGAATGCAAGCCTGAATAGGGGGTCAAAAACGGGGGCAATCCCCGTTTACCCCCAATCAATTGGTATAGCCTGCGCTCCGAAATGCTGCCTAATTCAGCTACCGCTATCGCCAAAAAATCTAAGGCCAATGCAATGGGCTGTGCATGAAAATTGCCTCCCGAAAGAATGGCATCACTATCTGGAAAAATATTAGGATTGTCGGTGACACTGTTGATTTCACGCTCTATGACTTGAGCTACGTGTGCAATGCTATCTTTGCTGGCTCCATGTACTTGGGGCACACAACGAAAAGCATAAGGATCTTGAACCGTGTCTTTGGGCGTGGCGGCCTTGGGCGATCCTTGGAGCAAATGACGAATAATACGAGCGGTTTCAACTTGTCCTGCATGGGCGCGTACTTGATGGATTCTATCATCAAACGGAGCCAACACACAACTGTAGGCATCTATAGAAAGGGCGGCTATCAGGTCGGCCCATTGAGACAATCGCTGCGCCTTGAGAACGGCCCATACCCCATAGGCTGTCGAAAATTGCGTGCCATTGAGAATGGCAATTCCCTCCTTGGCCTTTAGGCGTAGGGGTTCCCAGCCCAGTTGTTGCAATACCGCCAAAGATGCCTGACGCTTGCCTTGATAATTGACCCAACCTTTGCCCAACAAGGGCAAGCCCAGATGTGCCAATGGCGCCAAATCGCCCGATGCGCCCAAGGAGCCTTGCTGGTAAACCACAGGTAATACGTCTTTGTTGTAAAAATCTAGCAGCCGCTCAATTAGTGCCAAACTCACGGCCGAATGCCCCAAGGATAAACTTTTGACTTTTAAAAATAAAATCAAACGCAGAATTTGTGGCGGCACTTCATCGCCCATACCACAGGCATGGGAAGCCACCAAATTGGTCTGCAAGGTTTCTAATTGATCCGTATCAATTTTTATATCACAAAGCGAACCAAAACCTGTATTGATTCCATAATAAGGTTGCTCGCTTGTAGCTAGTTTTTGGTGCAAAAAATCAAAACAGTTCTGTACACTATTTTGGCTCTCTTGGGATAGGGCTACTTTTTTGTTTTCTTGGACAATGGTTTGTAAGGTCTCTAGTGTGAGCCATTGACTGGAAATGTAATACATGTTTTTATATGCTAAAGTGGGACAATGAATATTCTATAAATTGTAAAAATAATACTTTGTTGAGTAGCATTTTTAATAGATAAACGCACTCTAGGGAGTTGGTTTACTGTACTAATGGACAAGCGAGCTTTGTTTATTTTTTGCTTGGTATCAAACAATTGATAACTAGCCAGCAGCATCTACAGACTAATTTATCAGATAAACAGATGGCTCGCATTTAATTGGTAATAAATTAAATACAGTCCTCTCCAACTTATTTCACACTTCTTTATAAATCAATTAGATATAGTGTATTTATGAAGCAGGATAAAAAGATTGTTACGACTTTATGCAAACATGTTGATTAGTGATAAGAGCTAAGTTACACAAAAGAATAATAGTAAAAAATACTAGCCCAAAGGAATTGGCAAAAGTATAGAGGGTACTTGTAAAAATACTACAAGTACTTATAGTTTTTACTCAAATTATTACATGGTTTTTATAATTTGCTAACTAAGAATAATTCCGTACTTTGTGGACTTCTTTTAGTGTTTTCCCCTACAAAAAGATTTATTCAACACCTAATTTCAAGTAATTAATCCACTACTTATTACTTAAATTTTCATTCTTTTTTTTAAGTGGTTATAAACATATATCAGAGTGAATCAAAATAACAAACCAAAACACAATTACTTATACTATGGTACCAAAACTTCGGCCAGTGAAGTTCAACGTTTACTAGAACATGCTATTCACACCAACGAAAAGGCCGAAGAAGCGGGCAAGAAAAAGTCTCCTATTTGTATTTGGGGGAAACATGGTATTGGTAAAACACAATTGGTAGAGACATTAGCTAAAGAAAAAGGTTATAAATTTGCTTACATCGCTCCTGCTCAATTTGAAGAAATGGGCGATTTGGTTGGGATGCCAAGAATTGTAGATGGCGTTACCAAATTTGTAGCACCTGATTGGGTTCCTACCGAGGAGGGACCAGGCATTTTACTCATTGATGATGCCAACCGTGCAGATGATCGTATCTTGAGAGGTATAATGCAACTCCTCCAAAATTATGAATTAATTAGTTGGAAATTGCCTTCCAAGTGGCAAATTATTCTAACTGCCAATCCTGATGGTGGAGATTATTCGGTCACTCCTATGGACGATGCCATGCTTACTCGTATGATGCACGTTACTATGGATTTTGATGTCAAGGAATGGGCTAAATGGGCAGAAGAAAATGATGTCGATCAGCGTGGAATTAACTTTGTACTCACCTACCCAGAAATGGTGACAGGAGAGCGCACTACCCCCCGTACCTTGGTGCAGTTTTTCCAATCTATTGCAACTATTGAGGACTTGAGCCAAGAGTTGGGCTTAATCCAAATGTTGGCCGATTCTTCTTTAGACTCCAACACCGTGGCCTCTTTTATGGCTTTTGTAAATAATAATCTAAGTAAGTTGGTTACTCCTGAGCAAATTGTCAATACGACCAACTTCAAAAAAGATGTGTTGGAGCATTTGCAAGGCATTGTGATGAAAGGCACGCTTAGGGTTGATATTTTGGCAACCTTGTGTACCCGTTTGGTCAATTATTTGGTCATTAATAACATCAAACCCAACAAAGAGCAATTGGTCAATATCAAGGAGTTTATCAAAATTGATTTTATCCCCAATGATATTCGCTTGTCTATGGCACAGGATTTAGTTAGTTCTCAACACCTCAAACCTATTATGGCCGATCCAGAGATTGGTAAATTATTGCTCAAACGTATGTAAGCGGTATTTTGGGTATCAAAATTTGGATAAATTTAAAAATAAAAGGGCTGTCTTGAATGTATCAAGACAGCCTTCTATATTTTGTAGAGCCTGTCAGACTCTATTCTCATTCTAGTACTTTACAATCTTCTTAATCACATCTTCTTGTCCATTGGTAAAACGGATAAAATATACCCCTGTGCTAAGATCAGCTACTTGCAAGCTCGTGCTTCCGTTCAATTCTCCAGCTTTTACCAATTGTCCTTGAACACTTGTAATTTGGTAAGTCAATACCCCTTGGATATTGGTGTGTACCTCTAGGTAATCGTTAAATGGATTAGGACTTACCTCCAATACTGTTTCATTGGCAATAGCTGTAGTATTAACAGCAGTGGTAGAAGCAATCTCAAAGCCATCTACAGCCATATCAGAAGAGAATCCACTTCCTGTTGTTCCTCTAAAACGGAAACGAGCATCGGTAACGGTAGCATAAGGCTGTAGGTTGACACTGATTTGTAACCATTGATTGCCTTGGTCGCCTGTGCGTGACCAAAGTGTAGTCCAGTTGGTAGTACTGGTACGTACCTCCAATACCAATGAACCCATATTGGCACCAAACATGTGATAATTGAAGGTCAATTCTGGATCACTAACGGCTGTTAAATCAAAACAAGGACTTGTAACAATAGCTACTTTACTTGGGAAATTAGGCGCACTTGCTTCGGTATACAAATAGAAATTGCCTTCTGCTGCTGCTGATGGCCCTGTACCGCTAGAAACTGTTCCACCTGATTGACGTGTCCAATCTATATCGTCACTAGAGCTTTGTGTCCAATCACCCAATCCTGTCTCAAAACCTTCGCTGTAAGGATAGTTGAGTACAGTGGCAGCACAATTGAAGCTTGCAGCCCCTACACGTATCTCATCAACAGCCATATCCGAGGTAAAACCATTGGTTAAACCTAAAAAACGTATACGCAAATCCGAAGCAGCTCTGTAGGGGTATAAATCTACGGTAGCCGTTGTCCAAGCATTGCCTTGGTCGCCTGTGCGTGACCATACACTGGTCCAAGCACCACCACCTACACTCACTTCTACGGTCAAGGTTCCCATATCTGTGCCTAGCATGTGATAATCAAAGCTCAATTCTGGAAAGGAAACATTGGTTAGATCAAAACAAGGACTGATAAAACCCGCTGTTCTATTAGGGTAGTTAGGCGCACTTGCTTCGGTATACATGTAGAAATTCCCTGCACTAGCAGCAGTTGGCCCTGTACCAGTCGATACGGTTGTGCCAGAATTACGTGTCCAATCAAAATCATCTAATGTTTCTTGCATCCAATCGCCAAGCCCTGTTTCAAAACCTTCTGTGTAAGGGAAATTGGTTACTAAATTACAATTGGGGCTTCCCATGCTCACTGATACATCATCAATAGCTATGTCCGAATTGAATCCTGCACCTGTTACACCACTAAAACGAACACGCAATTCTGTTTCGGTCGTATAAGCATTCAAATCAATAGTATCGGTAATCCAAGCTGCACCTTGGTCGCCTGAAACCGTCCATACAGGAAACCAAATCGCGCCATTGGTACTCACCTCTACGGTCAATGAACCCATATCAATACCCGACATGTGATAATCAAATATTAACTGAGGATAAGCAAGGTTGCTTAAGTTCAAACAAGGCAATTGCAAATTGGCCGTCTTGGTGGGATAATTGGCACCAGATGCTTCAACATAGGCATAAAACGAGCCATCATTGGCACTTACAGGGCCTGTAGAAGCAGAAGGCGTACTACCAGACTGGACTGTCCAATCCATATCATCTGACAAATCTTGTGTAAATACTCCAATATTGTTACTTTCAAAACTCTCATTGTAAGGGTAAGAGGTAATCGTAGTATTACAAACAGGAATCACTACTGAAGAACCAGCACTATCAACCCCATTAATAGGCATATCTGTTCCAATAGCCGCAATCAAACGATCACTACGTCCAAAAGAACCATTGGTACATCCACCTGTATTGTGAATAGCGACTACCAAATTAGTGTTAAAGTTAATTACAGGAGAACCAGAGCTACCACCTTCTGTATCGGCAAAGTATCGTGCGCCATTGGTATTGATGGTATTAATCATGGCAAAACCTTGAGCAGTACCACCCTGATCGGTGTTTACAGCAATTTCTTTGCGTCTTCCTCCAGGGTGCTGAGGTATGTAAATTCTATCACCCACTACTGGAGCTACCGAACTCAAGCTCAAGTAACCATAAGTAGGTACAGGATTCACAGGCAATTGTACTAGTGTGTAATCTAGTGTTGCATTGGTTTTGATAAAAGTAGAACTAGTTGCAACTACATCTGCCTGGGCATTAATCGTACCAGCACAGTTGGTATGCTGAAAATTAAAAACAAAATCTGTATTATTGGCATCTGTTACGGTTCCTATACAATGCTCATTGGTCATTACATGCCCCTCGATACCCAATAACCAACCTGTACACGACCCTGCGCCGCCAATAATCAAACGACAAACAGCACGTCCTTTGTCAAACATCGTAGTACCATTATAACACTCAATAGGTTCTTTGTCATCGGTGCCACAAATAGACTTGCCTGCAAACAATTGATTGAGACGCGCCTCAGAGTAACCATAGGCTACCTCTGTAATATCAAATCCATACGAAGAAGAAGATTGAGTGGTGTATAGACGTACCCGTACACGCTCATCAAAAATAACTCCCGACCAGAAGTTGCTAATTGTTTGACCATTTTGGTTGATGATTTTTCCGCCCTCTGAATAAATTACAGTCTCCCCCGAATTCATTCCTTTGATCTCTACATAATCCCCCGGAGCAAGGTCAAAATTCTCAAAGTAAAGCTTAATATAAGCAGAATTTTTGTTGTAAAATTCCTGTTCAAAAGCAATACCTTCACCTCCAGTAGTATTGTAAGGATGAGCAGGAGCTATTTGTACAGGCAGTATATCCCCGATTTTAATTGGTTTAGAGGTATACCCACTGGCTGTCAAATCTGGTGTTGTAGCAGTTGGAGTTTGTGCATAAGCGTAATGACACAATAATAGTAAAAAAAGGACTAGTCGTTTCATGCTGAAAAAGTTGTTGGTTTGTGTAAGCAAATTATTGTAATAATTTTTCCAATATAGACAGGCGAGTGTGGGGCTGGCAGCTATCTAATGGATTATCAGATTGTTGTTTTCTGTTTTTTATGATTTGGGTGACACCAAATAGAGAGTAACTTTTTGCCCTTGTTAGACAATAAAATATGGGGCTTAGTTGCTTTGGGAAGAACAAAATAAGTAATTATTACAGTATTATAAGGGTATTTAACCCAAAAAACACTATTTTTACTGTCGTAACATTTATTGTTTGTGGAATTAGCAGGTTGTAAGGCACTTGATATATAATATCAACTAATTGATAATCTTCTTATTAATGCAAAATAGGAGGGTTTTCACTTTTTAGACAACAACCAATTTATTAAAATACAAACTTTGACCAAAAGCACACCACACAGATGAGCAAAGAAAAATACTTAGACAAAGTTATTACTTGGGTAGAAAAAAGGAAAATTAGCTCTTTAAAGAGTTCTTTTGAAGGGTATGAAGACCCCAAAACCTTCACTAACCAAGCTACTCAAGAACAAGTTCAACCAGATGTATCATTTACTATTGATAATGCTACACATTATTCAGAAATTGCCCTTAAATGTGAAGATACTCGTCGTTTGGTCACTCGCTGGAAATTATTGAGTACTATGGCCAACTTTAAAAAAGGTCAATTGCACTTATTTGCCCCCAAGGGACATAAAATTTTTACCAAGAAATTGGTAGAAGACAACAATATCGATGCACTTATCCACTCACTTTAGATGAGATTGGGCCTGTGCCTCTACACATAACTTGTCAAAGCAATAGATATTCTTCTGATAAACAAGATTGTCTATTGCTTTTTTTATAAAAATTCATATTCTCTCCCCTCCTACACAGGAGCAAGTTATTTAAGTAGCTCTCTGCCCAAGCAATTTTCCTTTGTACTGTTGCGCTCCATTTAGAACAGTCATATTGTAACCAGCCCTACCCCCCAACAAGAATTTCTCACTCAAAACGTCAATAATATTCATCGTTATTACTATTATTGATTAGAACACATCTTACATGACATTTGAAGATTTAAGAATTGTTTCTCCCATTCTAAAAGCATTAGAACAACAAGGCTATACCAATCCCACTCCCATTCAAGAACAGGCCATCCCTACCCTTTTGAAAGGCAAGGATTTATTGGGTTGTGCCCAAACAGGAACAGGCAAAACAGCGGCTTTTGCGATTCCTGTTTTGCAAAACCTGTACTTGGACCAGCAAACTCGCCCTCCTGCCAAGGGTAAACGCAAAATTAGAGCTTTGGTAGTAACGCCTACCAGAGAATTGGCCTTGCAAATTGGAGAAAATTTTGAGGCGTACTCAAGATTTCTTCCTCTAAAAAGCACGGTAATTTTTGGAGGGGTGAAACAAGGAGCTCAAACAAGAATACTCCAAAAAGGAGTCGATATATTAATAGCTACTCCGGGGCGTTTGTTGGATTTGATGGGACAAGGTTTTATTCAGTTGAATCATTTAGAATATTTGGTTTTGGATGAGGCCGATCACATGTTGGATATGGGTTTTATTCATGATATTAAAAAAATCATTGCTAAAATTCCTTCCGAACGTCAATCTCTCTTCTTCTCTGCCACCATGCCGCCCGAAATTGTGGCCTTATCCAAAAATATTCTAGGAACGTATGAGCGGGTTACTATTAATCCACAACAAACTACGGCAGAGCGTGTAGAACAGTCTATTTATTATGTTGCCAAAAAAGATAAAATTAACCTGTTGATTCATTTGTTGGAAAAAGAAGCAATAGAGACAGTACTGATTTTTTCTCGTACCAAGTATGGCGCAGACAAAATTGTACGCAAACTCAAGAAATCCAACCTACAAGCGGCGGCTATACATGGCAATAAATCTCAGAATGCTCGCCAACGCGCACTCAACGACTTCAAGGAAGGGCGTATTAATATTCTCATTGCTACTGATATTGCTGCACGGGGTATTGATGTAGATGAACTTTCTCATGTTATTAATTACGATCTGCCAAATGTACCCGAAACCTATGTGCATAGAATTGGACGGACTGGTAGAGCAAGGGCAAGTGGCCATGCCTTATCTTTTTGCAACCAAGAGGAACGGGCATATCTAAAGAAAATTCAGGAATTAATCAAACAGCAAATTCCAAGCATAGCAGAACATCCTTATGTAGAAGAGGCTGCTGCCTCCCCTTCCTCGGCTGCTGCACCCCAAAAATCTAAGCCTAAGCACACTCGAAAACCCAATTATCGACCCAAAAGACGTAATTTTAGAAATAAAAAATCTTCTTAGTTTTTACATTTTAAATAAAAAAACAATTTTATAAACCTGATTATCAGCAAAGTAAATCTTCGTATTTTAGTTTAAACATCCATTAATTAACTGCTTCGTATTTTGTCAAAAAGCAGTAAACTTAATAGCTTTAACCTTATAAAAGCTCGTTAAATGCCCTTGTAAAAGAGGCAACTTAACGAGTTTTCTTTATTTTTATTGTATTCTAAGTTGTCTCCAATACAACATTCAATTTATAGTTTTGCACTTATGTCAGATTCTTCTATTAGCTTAAACAAATTTCTCAGTGCTACAGGGCTTTGCTCTCGTCGTGAAGCAGATCGTTGGATTGAAGCAGGGCGGGTAAAAATAAATAGCCAAGTGGCTAAACGAGGCAATCGAGTACACGAAGGCGATCAGGTGTTGTTAGACAACAAGCCTCTACAACAAAAAGCAGAATTGGTCTATATTGCACTCCATAAGCCGCCGGGAATCACCTGCACGACCGATCGTCAAGATCCTACAAACATCATTGATTTTGTCCAGCATCCTCAACGTATTTTTCCTATAGGTCGTTTGGACAAACCATCAACAGGACTAATCTTGCTGACCAATGATGGCGATATTGTGAATAAGATTTTGAGGGAAGAGAATGAACACGACAAAGAATATATTGTTAGTGTTAATCGTCCAATTAGCCATGAATTTATTCATAAAATGCAAGCGGGCGTACCGATTTTAGATACGATTACCAAACCTTGTAAGGTTGAAAAAATAGGCAAACAAGTCGTCAGGATTACACTTACACAAGGGCTTAATCGCCAAATCAGACGTATGTGTGAGGCATTGGATTACAAAGTTATCACCCTAAAACGGGTTCGAATTATGAATATTCGATTGGGTAAATTGCCTGTGGGGACTTGGCGAGCATTGACCAAAAAAGAATTAGATCAACTCCAACAAATGCTATAACTCACTAAAGTTGTTCTAGTGCAATTCAAAGAAAATCTTGCTTTTTGAACTTTTTTAACGACTTTTGTGATAGTTAGAATAGTAATAAAAACAAGCCTAAGGTTATTGCTGTTATAGTATCATTAATAGTGTGCTATTAAGTAGTCTTAAAACCGACCGTAGGGAACTCACAAACACTCGTGAAACGA